>NZ_JAPZSZ010000357.1:0-2728 GCF_027532095.1 Microcystis sp. LE19-195.1E | reverse complement strand
TAACCTGAGCGACTTAGTTTTTGCTGCGCTTTTTTCTGGCTTGAGATTTTGAGTTTTACGGCAACTGCTTGAGTTTTTTTGAATTACCTCTTGACAATCAAGACAGTCGCTACGTTCATCTTATATTTAATTCCACCCACCTACTTAGCCGGTGCTATGAAATCTAAGCGGCGATCGCCACACCTGCAATCTCTAAGTACCGCCTCACCTCCAATCTAGAGAAATAACGCTCTTTTAATACCATAATTCCGGAATCAGGTCATAATAACCAGCTTGGGGCGGTGGGTAAATACCCGCTTCGATTTTTTCGATAATAGTCGGCCAAGCTTGCCTAAAAGCGGCAGAGCGCTCGTTGGGGTGCAAAGTCCAACCCTTGGCATTGGTGAGAGTGGCGCGATAGTAGTTGCTTTGTTCTAGGGAGCGAGAAACCATAATTTCCCAAGAGTCGAGTTTTCCTTTCCCAGTCAAAATATTGCCCCAAGCTTTTAAACCATCGGGTAAATGATCGAGAAAGGTATTTTTATAAGAGCGCCAGAGGGGGGTGATCGGTAAAAGGCGATCGTAGCGACGACAATTAAGTAGATAGGCACGACTACCAAAAAATTTAAATTGATAGAATCCATCGGGATTTTTCGTGCAAGGATGGGCAGAATCAATCGTACCATCGGGCCGCGGCGGACCGGACAAAGGACGCACAAACATCATTTCTGGATGGGTTTCCATTAACTCGATCCCTTCGCGGATCCAACTGTAATCCGGTTCTTGGTAGAGCATCATGTCGCTGTCATAATGGACCATATAATCGCTGCGACATGACTCGATTTTGAAGATCGAGCCGAAAATCGGATAACCTTTGTAGTTATGGGTGGAACGGAGGGGACTGCCGAAATGCTTTTGATAGATGCGCTGACGATAGCTGGGATCGTAGTTAAAATCCACTAGGCGATCGATTATGCCATCTTTAACTAATTTTTCACCACAGGCTCTTAACTCCTCCATTGTACCCAGTCCGGGGCGATTAACCTTTTCCCCGCTTAAAGGGGCCGTGTCAATAGCGAGTACCTTTTCATCGAAGGGAAACTGACTCATTTTGACTAGATGGGGAATAGTGTTCATCATAAACCAGACATCGGTTCGCGCCGTAAAAAACCAGAGCGAACAACTTGGCAATCCCATTTTGTATAAACCTCACTTTTGTTTGGGTCTTAAATGGGATACATTATAGGGGAATCTTAGCGACAAGTTGACACAATTCCTTATTAACCTATGACTATAGCCCTCGATCGCTTACCCCAATCTTGGCAGGGTTTAACCCATCGTTTAACTTATAAGTATTTTCAGGTACGCATTGATACACCCAAAGACCCCTATAAAATTCTCTTTCGTCCCCAACCCTATCAGGTTTTATTTATTCTTAGCCATATGCGATCGGGTTCGTCTTTATTGACCCATATCCTCAATTCTAATCCTGAAATTATCGGTTTTGGCGAAACTCATCTGGTTTATGAGAGTGAACAGGATTTTAAAACTTTAATGTTTCAACTCTACTGGCGTTTGAAAGATTTAAACATGAATCATAAATATATTTTAGATAAAGTTCTTCATGATCAGAAGTTTTTAGATCATAGTTTTTTGCAATCTGATCCGGTTAAGACCATATTTTTACTACGAGAACCGCAGCGCACTTTAGCTAGTATTCTAGATCTTAAACCCCATCAAAACGAGCAGCACGCCCTGGGTTATTATACCGGTCGTTTAGCCACCTTAGAAAGTTATGCTCGATTAATTAACAGCAAAGAAAAGAGTTTATTTATCACCCACGATCAGGTATTAAACCAAAGTCAATTGGTCTTTAATAGTTTACAGAGTCATCTCGATACTAAAACGGGATTTTCTGAAGAATATCGAGTTTTAAAAACCACTGGCAGCCGCGGTATAGGAGATTCTTCCGAGAATATCAAAGCGGGTAAAATTATTAAACAAGCCAGAAAATTAGATATAGAAATTTCCGACGCTGTTTTAACCCAAGCCCAAAAAGCCTACGATCGATGCTACGAAACCCTCAGCCATTATTGTCATTGTATCTAAACTGAATTGGGGATTAATAATGGCCTTGATTCTCTCCTCCGAGTCCCAAGAAAATCCCCCTAACTCAACTCTAAGTTGAGCATTTAAAAGGTCTGATTAGCCTTCAATATTAGCAATTGTAAAGCCCATCTGACACTCGTAGAGATTGGGCTGTTGGCTGCCCCCTTTGCCTAAGGAGTGACCACAGCCTAGTTTACCCTCTCGCCACCGGGGTTGTCCCTGCTGGTTGGCTAAAAGACAGCCCTGACAGACAGAACCCGTATCGAGAATGTGTTCGTCGGTTAAAATCACTAACATGACGTTCACCCCCATTGATCTCCGATCACTTTTGTCTCTATTGTAAGGGGTTTTTTCTGAGATGTAGTGGCGCGCTATACATTCCGCTACTTTTTGGTTTTTTTTCGCCTGGACTCTTCTTATGCAGAAGATTAGACCTTGAAAATGTATAGTCATTTCAGATAAGTCTGATACGATTCAATCTTAATTGAAGTGACTATAATTAGGGCTTGCTGAATAAATCTAAAAACCTTGTTGGATAAGGCTTTTAGACTTTTTTGACCTCAAAAAGTGCCGACCATTGGAGGGATCGGGGGTAAAATTCAGGTACTTTTTCCCTGAAAATTAGGTAACTGACTACCTC
>NZ_JAPZSZ010000168.1:0-4469 GCF_027532095.1 Microcystis sp. LE19-195.1E | reverse complement strand
AGTAAAAATATTTTGGCCGCAGGGCTTGCGGTGTCAGTCTGTAGAGCGACCATAAGACCAGAACAGAGTAAATCTGTTAAGGCAGGTGCGGAACCCCGCAAGGGAAAGAAGCAGAAACCCAAATCGTGAGGTTTGGGAATCGCCGTCCGTTTTACGGCGGCGAGGATGTCAATCTAGCGTGAGACTCTTGCCGAACCTGTCAGCAGCAGAAATTTGTGGCGGCGGGGTGCTGCTGGATCCAGAGTCTGGTTTAATTACTACTATGGGTTAACAATTAGTCGTGTATTTAGAGGGAAACTATGGCCAATAAGCCAGAGCGCGTGGTTCTAATCGGTGTAGCTGGGGACTCCGGCTGTGGGAAATCTACTTTTTTACGTCGTTTGACGGATTTATTCGGGGCCGAGTTTATGACAGTGATCTGTTTAGATGACTACCATTGCCTCGATCGCAAACAGAGAAAAGAGGTGGGTGTCACCGCACTCAATCCGAAAGCGAATAACTTTGACCTGATGTACGAGCAGATTAAAGCTCTCAAGGAAGGTCAAGCCATTAATAAACCTATTTATAATCATGAAACGGGGATGATCGATCCCCCCGAAATCATCGAACCGAATAAGGTAATCGTGATCGAGGGACTGCACCCCTTATATGATGAACGAGTCCGGTCCCTCTTAGATTTCAGCGTTTATCTCGATATTAGCGATGAAGTCAAAGTTAACTGGAAAATTCAACGGGATATGGCCGAGCGCGGTCACACCTATGATGATGTGATGGCGGCCATTAATTCTAGAAAACCGGATTTCAGTGCCTATATCGATCCCCAGAGACAGTACGCTGACGTGGTGATTCAGGTGCTGCCCACCCAATTACTCGAAGATCACGAAAGTAAATTACTACGGGTCCGTTTAATCCAGAAAGAAGGGGTAGAAAACTTTGAACCCGCTTATCTGTTTGATGAAGGTTCCACCATCGATTGGCGGCCCTGTGGTCGTAAATTGACCTGCGCTTATCCCGGCATTAAACTCTACTATGGTCCAGATGGCTTCTTGGGGAATGAAGTGTCGATTCTGGAACTAGATGGTCAATTCGATAACCTCGAAGAAATGATCTACATCGAAAGCCATTTGAGCAAAACCGGCACTAAATACTACGGTGAAATGACGGAATTACTGCTCAAACACAAGGATTATCCCGGTTCTACCAATGGTACGGGTTTATTCCAAGTGTTAGTCGGTCTCAAAATGCGTGAAACCTACGAAAAACTAATGGCAGCCGAAGCAAAAGTGGCAGCGTCAGTCTAGTTTCTAGTTTTCACCGAACTGGCATCCTACCCGGGTAGGATGCCGGTTTTTTTTAATCCACTAATCCCGATCGCAGGGCCAGCACTGCCGCTTGAGTCCGATCATCCACAGAGAGTTTATTTAAGATATTGCGGACATGGGTTTTCACGGTGCCGATGGTGATATAGAGTCGGCTGGCAATCTGGGCGTTACTAAAACCCGCAACAATCAGATCGAGAATTTCTAGCTCTCGTGCCGTTAGGGGGGCATTTTCCAGCAATTGGTGATATTCTCGGTCAAGGCCGTGAATTATCACTGTTTTGGTCTCGGCAGCCGCACCCACGGGAACATTTTGGCGCACTTGTTGCAGAACAATATTGGCGATCACAGGGTCAAGCCAATGATTGCCTTCGTGGGTGGAATAAATCGCCTCGATTAACTTATCAATGCTAGTATCCTTCATACAGTAGGAATCAGCCCCAGCACTAAAAGCCGCTAAAACCTGTTCTTGGGTTTTGTGCATGGTTAGCATGAGGATTTTCGTGGCCAGGGGGTCTTCGCCCCGATTTTGTTGGAAGCGTCGCACTAACTCGATCCCATCGATCGTGGGTAAACCTATATCGATGATCGCTACATCGGGTTTAGTCTCCTCTAACAGTTTCAGTCCCTGTAATCCACTGATCGCTTCCCCTACCACTTGAATACCTTCCTGATGCTGGAGAGCCGCCACTAACCCCATGCGGGTTAAATCGTGATCTTCTACAACGATAACCCGCACTTTATCCATATTTTTTGACCAGTTTCGCCGAAGTAAGTGATGATTTGATAATTTTGGCTTTTCGATTATTAGAGCCGATCCTAAACATTGACTTTACTCCGTTCCCCGTTCCCTGAATTCCACTTTCTTATCTTCATTCGGCAATCCCCTTTTTCCGGTTGATTTTATTTCTAGTTACTAAAAGCAGAGATTGCCAATATACTTAGCCTCCCCTAAAATCTACTCAAATCTACCCAAATTTACTTGAAATTTTCTGCTTTAATTATTTATTTATAATATCATGCAAATCTCGATTAGGCAAGGATTTGGCTTTTCTGGTTTCTGTGTGGAAACGAGGCCTATACTGATAGTTTATTTATTCAACAAAATAGCCCTAAAAGTCTTTCCCAGTAAACATTTCAGAATTTCATCGGCAAAAATTATCACACAAAGTCGAGAAGAGCCAAGATAATTTTAAGAAGAATACATCTTTGATCTGCTTGGATTTTCCTAGAATAGAACCAAGCTCTGGTTTAATTAATTTTTTAGCCTATATTAACAAAAAAATAATCTAAAACTAATAAATAATTTATAGTTTCTTGATTTAAGTAATCAATAATTAATTCAAACTATTCTATTGATAACTAGATAGTTTCTCAAAATTACTCTAGTCCTTTAGTTTATGGATAGAGGGAGTTTTTGTCTATTTTTCGCCCTTGGCCGTCACCTCCAATTGGATTGAGGCGGAATTTTTCCCCACTGTGCCAATCGATATAAACAAATAAAAATGGTATCAGTAGGGAAAAAGCTTACCCCTAGGATTCCTGTAAAAAAATTAATTCAGCCGGTGTTACCGCTCCTTTTTCCGTGATGATAGCGGTGATTAAAGCGGCGGGAGTAACATCGAAAGCGGGGTTATAAAAGTTAACATCTCTAGGGCAAAGGGTAGTTGTCCCCACCTGATAAATTTCGGCACGATCGCGCTGTTCGATCGGTATCCCCGTACCATCCTTAAGGGAAAAATCCACCGTCGATAGAGGCGCGGCCACATAAAAAGGCAGATGATGAGCTTTTGCCACCACCGCAAGGGAATAGGTGCCAATTTTGTTGGCCGTGTCCCCATTGGCCGCAATGCGATCGGCCCCAACGATCACCGCATCGATCAGTTTTTGCTGCATACAGTGGGCCGCCATGCTATCGGTGATCACGGTGACGGGAATTCCCTCCCGCAGACATTCCCAGGCGGTTAATTTTGCCCCTTGCAGCCGCGGCCGGGTTTCGTCTGCATACACTTGTATTAATCTCCCTGCCGTCCAAGCGGAACGAATTACCCCTAAAGCAGTACCATAACCGGCCGTGGCTAGGGAACCAGTATTACAGTGGGTTAAAATTGTCAGTTTTTCTGGTTGCTCCGGCAGCGCCAATAAACCATGGTGACCGATCGCCCGACAGGTTTCCACGTCTTCTTTTTGGATATTTTGGGCAGTTTCAAGGAGATTTTTGGTAATTACTGCCACTTCTGGGCCACTTTCCCTGGCCACTTTTAACATTCGCTCGATCGCCCAGAATAAATTCACCGCCGTCGGCCGGGTTTGGGCTAATCGATCGGCTATTCTAGTTAAATCGGCCAGAAATTCTTCTGTCTGGTCGGTGGTAATTTCCTGCGCTCCTAAAACCATACCGTATGCAGCCGCTACCCCGATGGCCGGGGCGCCGCGGACAATCATCGTTTCGATCGCCCGGGCCATGGCTTCACTGCTGGTGATCTCAACTTCCCCATACTCCATGGGTAAACGGGTTTGATCGATCAGCCAGACTTTATTATCTTGCCAACGCACGGGATAGATTGAGTTACTCTCGGGGGTGGTTGTGGTCATAAACATTTTTAGATTGAGAATTAGCTAAATTTACCACATAGACTTCTTGCCTAATTAATTTTTGAGAGTTCAAAAATGACAAAAATAGACATAAAACTGCATAAAATCCCTAAATGGGGCATTTACTTGATTATTATTCATTCCTAATTCTCCTGACTACTGACTACTGGCTACTGACTTGAAAGAGGGTGTAGGGTGTGGGGTGTGGGGTGTGGGGAGAATAAATAAAAATCATCTCCCGTCTCCCGTCTCCCGTCTCCCGTCTCCTATCTCCTGACGACCGACTCCTGACGACCGACTCATAACCATAACAAAAATTTTTGATTTTTATAAGAGGTCTTATTTTGTGTTTTTTTGTAAAAAGTAATTTTAAATACAGAAACTTTTTTTAGAATGTAAGTATCTAAGCACAATTAATTAGGGTTTGCTGAATAAATCTAAAAACCTTGTTGGATAAGACTTTTGGACTTTTTGCCCCTCAAAAAGTGCCAGCCATTGCGGGGATAGGGGGGAAAATTCAGGTACTTTTTCCCTGAAAATTAGGTAGTTGACCAC
>NZ_JAPZSZ010000329.1:0-3375 GCF_027532095.1 Microcystis sp. LE19-195.1E | reverse complement strand
AAAAATAGGCTTTTCGAGGGTAATTCTTGTTTTAATTCTCCATGTACGCAGTCTTTAAAAGCCTCTATTTCGTTCCAAGACACGATTAAGAGTGGCTTTTAGGCTAAGTATAATTACTCATCGCGTAAGTGAGATGCTCCCGATAACGACTCCCCAAAACCAGAGAGTTTGTACCTCACCATTAAGATAACTGCTATCAGATAACCTCTGATTCGATCTTTTGGGCTATTCTTAGTTTAGCCGAACGAGAACGAGGATTTTTAGCTTGTTCTTCTCGGCTGGGGATAATCGGCTTTTTCGTGATAATTTTCAAGGAATTATCTTCGCGAAAGCCATACTTGATCAGACGATCTTCTAGACTATGAAAACTGATCATAGCGATAATTCCCCCGGATTTTAGCCAGTGGGGGGCTTGATGTAACAATTTTTGCAGAGAATCTAATTCTTGGTTAACAGCGATGCGTAGGGATTGAAAAACCCGCGTTGCCGGATGAATACGTCCATAACGGTAACTAGCGGGTACAGAACTAGCGATGACAGCCGCTAATTCTGTAGTGGTAGTAAAAGGACGTTTTTGGACGATCGAGCGAGCAATAGGACGAGATAAACGTTCTTCTCCGTATTGATAAAAAAGATCTGCTAATTCTTTTTCCTGCCAATGGTTGATAATATCGGCTGCCGTTAGGGATTGACAGCGATCCATCCGCATATCTAAGGCTGCCGTGTGGCGAAAACTAAAGCCGCGCTCGCTCTGATCGAATTGGGGAGAACTGACTCCTAAATCGGCGATAATGCCATCAAAACTGCTATTTTGTCCATTATAATCGGCGAAGTTCCCCCACCAGAGGGTTAAACGGCTATCTAGATGGGGGGCGAGACTAATTTTAGCGGCTTCTAGGGCGCTTTGATCGCGATCGATGGCGGTTACTGTCGTTTCGGGATGAGCTTCTAAAAGCAAGCGGCTGTGTCCACCACCGCCTAGGGTAAGATCGAGATAATGCCCCCCGGGTTGAATATTTAAGCCGGCGATTAATTCTTGACTCAAAACGGAAATATGGGGAAAATCTTGATTCATCTGCTGATAACTTCCTGAAAATGGCGATTTAACCTAGGGTTTGCTGAAAAAGTTTGTTAGTGGGGGCAGGGTGTGGGGTGTAGGGTGTAGGGTGTAGGGTTTTACCGATTTTGAGGTAGTCAGTTACCTAATTTTCAGGGAAAAAGTGCCTGAATTTTACCCCCGATCACTCCAATGGTCAGCACTTTTTGAGGTCAAAAAAGTCTAAAAGCCTTATCCAACAAGGTTTTTAGATTTATTCAGCCAACCCTAACCTAAAAACAACTGATAGGCCCGGTTTTGACTTTCATCCCAATAGCGATAGCCGAGAGTATCGAGAAAAGCTTGCCATTGATTCATTTCATCGGGGGGGACCTGTATGCCCACGACGATGCGCCCGTAATCGGCTCCGTTATTGCGATAATGGAAAACGCTGATATTCCAGTGGGGACTCATGGAGGCGACAAATTTCATTAAAGCCCCCGGTCGTTCGGGAAACTCGAAGCGGTAAAATAATTCATGATCGGCTAAATGCGATCGCCCTCCCACCATGTGGCGCAGATGCAGTTTAGTCAATTCATCATCACTAATATCGAGGGTTTTAAAGCCGCAAGCTTCAAAACTCTCGGCTAATTTCTTGGCATCAGTGCGATTTTCGATCTGGGCGCCGACAAAAATATGTGCTTCTTTTTCATCGGCAATACGATAACTAAATTCGGTTAAATTGCGTTTGCCGACACATTCGCAAAAACGCCGTAAACTGCCCGGTTGTTCGGGAATAGTCACAGCATACAACGCCTCGCGCCGTTCCCCTAATTCCGCCCTTTCCGCCACAAACCGCAGACGATCAAAGTTCATATTCGCCCCACAAGCCACAGCAACGAGGGTTTTATCCTCAATTCCTTCTCTTTCTACATAAGCTTTCGCTCCTGCTACCGCTAACGCCCCCGCAGGTTCTAAAATCGAGCGTGTATCTTGAAAAACATCCTTAATCGCCGCACAGATATCATCCGTATCCACGAGGATAATCTCGTCCACATACTGCTGACAGAGACGAAAAGTCTCCTCTCCCACCTCGCGCACCGCCACCCCATCGGCAAATAATCCCACTTGGGACAAACGCAGCCGATAACCGGCTTTTAGGGATTGATTCATCGCGTCTGAGTCCACAGGTTCCACCCCGATAATTTTAATTTCTGGACGTAAACGCTTGACATAGGCTGCAATACCTGATATTAAGCCACCGCCACCAATAGCGACAAAAATCGCCTCGATCGGTTGCTGATATTGTCGTAAAATTTCCATACCGATCGTACCCTGGCCGGCGATTACCTCCGGGTCATCGAAGGGATGGATAAAAGTTAAGCCTTTTTCCGCTTCTAACTGCTGCGCGTAGGTGTAGGCATCATCGTAGGTGTCACCGTGCAGGACGACAATCCCGCCCCGGGCTTTTACCGCGTCGATTTTGACTTGCGGAGTGGTGACAGGCATAACGATAATCGCTTGGGTTCCCAATTGCCGCGCCCCCAAAGCGACTCCCTGGGCATGATTTCCCGCCGAAGCAGCAATTACACCTTTTTGTAACAAATCCCTTGACAAATGCGCCATTTTGTTGTATGCGCCGCGCAGTTTAAAGGAGAAAACCGACTGCATATCCTCGCGCTTGAGTAAAAGCTGATTGTGCAAGCGTTGGGAGAGATTGGGGGCAAGTTCCAAGGGGGTTTCTTGGGCGACATCGTAGACGCGTGCGGTGAGGATTTGAACCAGGTAATCGCAGTACATTATTCTTTTTTGGCGGTGGGGATTGGCGAGTCAGGCTAGGATACAGAATAGATCATCGTCAGTCCGGTTAGCAATAAAGAGCTATCAGCTGTCAGCCGTCAGCTTTTTGCTCCCCTTCAACACGGAATCATTGGGGAGTTCTTGACATTCATCATCAAAGGCCGTCAATAGCGAAAAAATTGCCGAGCGAGAGATAGCCAGTCCGTTTTAACGGAACCGGCTGTGGAGCGAGACTAAGGGATTTATCCCGTTGTATCCAAAGTTTTGATATAGTCCCGCGGAATCTCTGCCATTGATACTCCTTCTTTCTCTGCATAAGCTTTTAATCGCTCATACTCTTTATCAGTCATCCACATTGAGAACTTTTTTTGTCTTGACATATATTCCTAAATAGGGTCTGCTGAAAAAGTAAAAAACAAAAACTCTCAAAAATCAGCCCGAATTTAAGATAAGTTTTTCTGTTGAGAAATCAGCTTTGTTATCATCTTTTGTAATCAAAGAGGGATGAATAAAGCTAAATTTAGATGTATAAAGAAATA
>NZ_JAPZSZ010000035.1:0-11048 GCF_027532095.1 Microcystis sp. LE19-195.1E | reverse complement strand
TTTTGTACCAAGCCATGTACTACAAGAAGGATAATGCAAGGTTTTTGAAAGTCCCAATCCTATTTTCTTGCACTAACATCGGACTTTAACAGGTCAAAAGCCTTATTTTAAAAGGGTTTTACCATTATTCAGCAAACCCTATTTAGGGTTGGCGGCAAAAAGTTTGTTGGTGGGGTTAGGAGTCGGTCGTCAGTAGCCGGTCGTCAGTAGCCGGTCGTTTCAGGCTTTGTTGCCCTCTCTTTTCGTACCAGTTTATGTACTACAAGAAGGATAATGCAAGGTTTTTGAGGGTCTCAATCCGATTTTCGCAGCATGAACATCGGATTTTAACAGGTCAAAAGCCTTATTTTAAAAGGGTTTTACCATTATTCAGCAAGCCCTATTTAATCAAGTTAATAAAGGAAAAAAATAAAACCCCCTCAACTGACTGAATGAAGGGTGATTTATTGTGTTTTTGGTGGGCAATTTAGCCGACTTTTATGGTTTGAGTTTGCGCTTGAGGGTTGAAGCTGCGCCGAGAGTACCAAGGGCTAGGAAGCTGAGGGTTGAGGTTGGTTCTGGAACAGATGCAGAGACAACTTGAAACTGAAAATTAGGACCGAAACGGCCATTGACAGAGGTAGTGATAGAAGGGAAAGAGAAACCACCAGCCGAATTGTTACGTGCCGCTCCTAAAAAGGTAATTTCTGGGGCTGTGACGATCGAACTAGCAGAACTTGTATATCGATCTGAAAAAGGGTTAGAAATTTCTGAACCCAGAAAGTAGGTTAACCCGCTGGTTAAAGCAACTGGTGCGATCGCCGCATAGCGAAAGCTACCGGTTAATGGACTATTGGTTTGAATAGTAGCGGAACCGAGCAGAGTTCCAGTTGAACTCCATAAACCAACCTGATGAGTTTGGGCTAAAGGGTCTGCCGGAGTTTCATCCCATAACCCTAAAGAAGTTACCGAGAGATTGTCATTAGCGGTAAATGACCATCCCACCGTCATGTTCGTTGCATCAAAATTTCTGAACAGAGAACCACCCGTAAAGCTTTGTAAAGCAACGCTCGCTTGAGCTTGAGTCGGAAAAAATAAAAAAGGAATGACTAGAGTAGAAACGGCGGCTAAGTTTTTGAGCATTCTAACTTCTCTTTTTTGCTAAATATTTTAAGTGCGATCGCCACCCTCGCAGCCAGATCAAGCAACAGCCTAACCCAAACCCGCGAATAGCAGAACTACACACACTTTGCCACCTATAACTGTATTAAAAACTACAATTTAATAAATCTTTATATTTCCTTCTTAATCTCTATAAAGAAACCGCAGAACCGAATCGGTTGTGAACAGCCCACCCCTTTACGGAAGAGATGAACTAAGATTGTGAGTAGGTAGGACTAAGCAGCAATTTATCCAGTTCATTTAAGATGCGCTCTTGGCTGCGGGGCTGTAACCGTTTTAGATAACGCTCGGCTGGTTTTAAGATTATGTAACGCCACATCCTAACTCAGCCTTTAACTTTACTAAGGACTTGCCAGGATCGCGCCCTTCTAAATATTCCTGATAGGCTTTCTTTCCCACTTCAATTTCTTCAGATCGATCAATTACGATCAATGGAAAACACTATGGGGTAGAAGTAAGGGGAAGAGTATTTGATCATCTGTCTCCTCAAGGAATGAAACGAGAGGATTGGCTAAAGATTTTCATTGCCAAAGTGAAGAGTTTATAAGCTACAATGTGGGGACTATAGCTCGTCTAGTAATTCTGGTGAAACCGTCTATTTGTGATAGCATATAGTTAGACTTCGACCATTTGGGAGAGGCAAACTATGATAGATTATAATTTAGACGCGGCGCATAGCATTCTCTATATGCGACCTACATCTGCACTTGCGGCGGAAGATTTCATCAAGATTGCGGAGGCAGTGGATCCCCACATTGAAGCCACTGGTGGCCTTGCTGGCGTAATCATCGAAAATTTGGGTTTTAACTTCTAGTCTGGTTTCTGGTACAAACTACTACCTTTCTGGTAGCTACAGTGGTAATGTCTTCACCATCAGCACCGATGGTAGTAGCTTAGATGCACTGATTATTCAAGGTGCTGAGGCTGCTTTTTCAAGCAACGCTTCCTCGGTTCTTTTGGGATTGGTTAATAGTAATAATCTGGTGGCAGGTAACTTTATTTAACTTCATCGGGGAGATGAAGTGGACCCTGAGAGTGGGTTAGCAATGCGTAACCCACCGCCATGATTCTGGGCAGTGCCAAATTACTGTGTTAGAGTGATAAATACTAGGAATAATCGGTAAATCTTCCAAAGATATCTACTATTTTTGTGTAAAAGTAGTAGAAACTATGGGATTATCCTCAGAGGATTGGTCAGTCGAGAGAGAACCTAAATAATCACTCCACCATCTCTTGACAAATGACCTTAATTGTGCATTACTATATCTCGCTCCATCCTGATATTTTTCTGAAGCTAGAAGGGTATATTAAGAAGGTGAGAGATTCCGATCAACGCCTATTGAGATCAACCTATTATGCTGATTTACTTTATTCACGGAGTGGCAACAAGAGATGCTAGTTATGCCAATAAATTAATCAAACTAATTGAAGAAGAATGTAAACGCAAAAATCTGGCGATTCCTACTGTTATGCAGGATTTTGGGGAAATGTCCTCAAAGGAACCGAAAAATTATGGCGAGATATCGAGCAAGAATTACAGACACAAAAACAGAAAAATAGTAATTTTAACCCCGAGCAATCCTTTCGCTATCAAAATTTTAGAAAAGAGTATTTATCTTATTTTATTGGTGACGCATTTAGCTATTTGGGCAGCGATCGAGGAACCCAAATTCGCCGCATTATTGCCGATCAATTAATCGATCTTGTTCAAACTCACCCCAGGGAAAGCGAATTACATATAGTCGCCCATTCTTTGGGTACTGTAATCCTTTGGGATCTGTTATTTTCCCAGCGTTTTGACCCTCAGGATCCCGCTCACGAAATTCGTGATCTTATCGGTAAAGAACGGGGCAAACTTTCCCTATCTACTGTAACAACAATGGGTTCACCGATCCCATTTTTAAATCTAACTCTAGGCATTGATACTAATCAAATTGAAAAATTTATTAGCCAGCATCAAGGCCGTCGTTTACTCTGGAATAATCTGATCAATTCCTCCGATATTATCGCTTATCCAATCCGTCCTCTTTTTGATTCCATAACCGATGTATCCAAGATGTTAATGAGCGATTATTATCTAGAAGCGACTGGCAATATTTTTGATTCTGTAGAAATTGCTGCCGTAGTCTTGAATTCCCTTAATGCTCATACCTATTACCTAGCATCAGATAAAGTGGCCAAAAATATCGTAGAGACAATTTATTTCGACCAGCAGGATTATAATCATGGCGATAGTTACAGTCATAACACTTGTGTTGATCTTGCCATAGAAAGAATAGCTAAAATATCTGGAGTGACTAAAGATCTGGTAAAAATGAAACCTCTAAAAGAAAAAATATTACTAGAAGGTAAATTTAAAGATGCCAGTGGTTATATTTATTTAAGCTCAGATTTATATCGTGTTCATCATGTTTATATACAGGACAATCACCAAAATATCGTATATGCTGTATATGTGGGCTGGATTCATGTAGAGGGATTGAAAAATTCGGTTACAGAAATCATCAGACAGCTATGTTATATCAACGATGAAGCCAAGAATAGCTAATAGCGTGATGTCTTGGACAATTTTTTAATTTTCGCTGCGCTATACTGCCATTATTGAGATTAAACCAGCATTTATGAGTCAATCCCCCCGCATTCTAGCACTCGATTTTGATGGTGTTCTTTGTGATGGCATGATCGAGTATTTTCAGATTAGCAAACGCACCTATGAAACCCTTTGGCCGGAAATAATTCCCGAGGATTTTTTCCCGAGGTTTTCGCAACTTCGTCCCGTTATCGAAACCGGTTGGGAAATGCCTTTACTGTTGCGATCGCTTGTTCTCGGTATTCCCGACGGGGAAGCTTTAAATAATTGGCCGTCAATTCGGCAAAATCTGCTAGAAAGGGAGAAAATAGCGAAAAAAGCTCTCTCAAATGCCCTCGATCGTCTTAGGGATCGATGGATTGAGTCGGATCTAGAGTCTTGGTTAGCCTTACATCAATTTTATCAACCCGCGATCGATCGCCTGGCCTCTCTTTTAGACTCGGATTTTTTGGTTTATATTATCACTACAAAAGAAAGCCGTTTTGTCAAGCGATTGTTACAAAAAGTAGCAATTAATTTTCCGGCAGCGAGATTAATTGGCAAGGAAATTAAACAGCCGAAATACCTGACTATTCAGCAAATACTGGCTGATTTACCGGAATCCCCCGCTAATTTGTGGTTTGTCGAGGATCGTCTCGATGCGTTGGAATTAGTACAGCAACAAGCCGATTTAAACGATGTGGGCTTATATTTAGCCGATTGGGGATATAATACGGCTCAAATGCGCCAAAAAGTTGCTCAAGATACCCGCATTAAGCTTTTATCCCTATCTCAATTTGCGGCAGACTTTACCCACTGGCAGAGTCAGTGACGAGGAATATTACCAGATAACCGGTAACTGATGCTGCTATACTAAAAAGCGTAGTCGTTATGAGTTGCATTTACGGTTATGACTGTCGAGAATTTAGTCATTATTGGTTCGGGACCCGCGGGATATACGGCGGCGATTTATGCGGCGCGTGCGAACTTAAAACCCTTGATGTTTGAGGGTTTCCAAGCGGGAGGCATTCCGGGGGGACAATTGATGACCACCACAGAAGTAGAAAATTTCCCCGGTTTTCCCGAAGGAATCACCGGTCCGAAGCTAATGGAAAGAATGAAGGAACAGGCCGAAAGATGGGGGACCCAATGCTATACCGAAGATGTTATCTCGGTGGATTTAAGTCAGCGTCCTTTTACCATTCGTTCCACGGACCGGGAAGTTAAGGCCAATAGTATTATTATCGCCACGGGAGCCACTGCCAAACGCTTAGGATTACCCAGCGAGGCCCAATTCTGGAGTAACGGCATTTCCGCTTGTGCTATCTGTGACGGTGCTACACCGATATTTAGAGAGGAAAACCTCGCTGTCATCGGTGGCGGTGACTCCGCAGCCGAAGAAGCCGTATATTTAACTAAATACGGCTCTCACGTCCATTTATTAATTCGCGGGGAAGCGATGCGCGCCTCGAAAGCAATGCAAGACCGGGTGTTAAATAATCCGAAAGTTACCGTTCATTTTCACACCCAAGCGGTGGATGTGTTCGGTACAGGCAGTAAAATGGCAGGATTACGCATTAAAAACTCGCAAACGGGAGAAATCAGCGAATTAGCCGTTAGAGGGTTATTTTATGCCGTCGGTCACACTCCCAATACTTCCCTATTCCAAGGACAACTAGAATTAGACGAGGTGGGTTATGTGAAAGTCAAACCGGGGACTGTTGCTACCAGCGTCGAGGGGGTTTTTGCCGCAGGAGATGTGCAGGACCACGAATACCGTCAGGCAATCACTGCCGCAGGTACGGGGTGTATGGCGGCGTTATTGGCAGAAAGATGGTTATCGGAGCATAATTTAATCCAAGAATACCGTCAATCAGCCACTTCTGAACATTACGAGACGAAAACCGTTAGCGAAACCCCGGCCGATACGGAGGAAACTTTTGATATTCACAAAACCCGTCACGTTGGGGGTTATGCTTTGCGGAAATTATTCCACGATGGCGATCGCTTGTTAATGGTAAAATATGTTTCTCCCACCTGTGGCCCCTGTAAAACCCTGAAACCGATTTTAGATAAAGTGGTCGATGAGTACGATGGCAAAATTTATTTTGTGGAAATTGACATCGAAGCTGACCCAGAAATTGCCAAAATGGGTCAAGTAACCGGTACTCCCACGGTACAATTCTTTAAGGAGCGGGAATTAGTAAAAGAAATGCGCGGAGTCAAACAAAAAAGCGATTTTCGTCAAGTAATTGAGAGTTATCAATAATCAGTTATCAGTTATCAGTTATCAGTTATCAGATGTGAGTTTTGAGTTTACTGTTTACTGAAAAAGCTCCCCACTCCCCACTCCCCCACTTCCCAACACCCTATGCTAGAGGCCTTACAATTTGATTTTATGCGCCATGCCATCGCCGCAGGAATATTAGTTAGTATTGCCTGTGGGATTGTTGGTACTTTGGTAGTAGTTAATCGCGTGGTTTTTATCAGTGGTGGAATCGCTCACGCTGCCTATGGAGGGATAGGAATCGGTTATTTTTTTGGGATTAATCCCCTGGTGGGGGCGATATTTTTTACCTTTTTTTCGGCTTTAGGCATGGGTTTTTTACAGCGTCGCATCCGGGAGAGAGCCGATACTTTAATCGGGGTTATGTGGGCGATTGGTATGGCGATTGGGGTAATTTTTATTGATTTAACTCCCGGTTATAAAGCTGATTTAATGAGTTATCTTTTCGGTAGTATTTTAACTGTACCGAGGGATGATTTATGGATAATGGCGGGCATAGATATATTAATTATCACCTTAGTTAGTATCTTTTATAAAGAGTTGTTAGCCATATCTTTTGATGAAACCTTTGCGATTATTCGCAATATTCCCGTGGAGATAATTTACTTAGGTTTAATGGGAATAACCGCTTTAACTATTGTCGCAGTAATGCAGGTGGTAGGATTAATTATGGTAATTGCTTTACTAACTATTCCCGCCGCTATCAGTGGACAATTTGTTAAAAATATGAAGGGAATGATGATCCTAGCGATTATTCTAGGAATTGTCTTTACTTTAGTTGGTTTGTGGTTATCCTATAGTTTAAATCTCACCTCGGGGGCGACAATTATTTTAGTGGCAGGATTGGGTTATTTAATCAGTCTTACTTGGAAACCTTTGATGCTCACTATCACCAGAAAAATATCTCATCTTTAAGTCTCTCCCCTAGTTGTGGTGATCAGAAAAAGTTATCTAGGGGAGGGTGAAGGCAATTCACCTCCATATTGCCCCACATTAGTTGTTCTCTAGAGGCCGATGGGATAGTCTTGCCAATTATAACCCTAAACGCTGCTTTTGGCGGGCTTTATAGGAGGCTAACAGCCAGATAGAGCCAGAAATCAAAGAAGGAGCAAGGACGAAAAAAGTGGCCATGGTCACGGGATGTTCCCGGGCCCACACCCAATAGATCATCACGGCAAAAATCAAGCCACAGTAAGCTAGTCCTAGAAAGGGGATGCCAATAACTAAAATGGCGAATCGAGTCTCTTTATCCATAAAATATCGGGATGGCAGCGAAAATTTAGCTGATGGGTTCCGTTTGTCCCTATCTTTAGTTATAATCTTCCTTCTGGGATTGCTTGCGGAAAAATAAGGTATTTTTTAGAATTAGGCGCTGATTATTGGGAGGCCTTCCTTGCCGAAACAAAGATTAGATTTATTATTAGTAGCCAAAAATCTCTGTGATTCCCGTCAACAGGCACAGCGATTAATTCGCGCTGGAGAGGTGAAAGTCAATCATCAAATCATCGATAAACCTGCCACAGAAATCGATCGGTCAGCGGCGATCGAGGTTAAGCAGAAACTGCCCTATTTGTCAAGGGGGGGCGAAAAATTAGCTAAGGCCTTAGAATTGTTTGCCATCGATGTCCGCGAGCGCATTTGTTTAGATGGAGGCATTTCCACGGGGGGATTTACCGATTGTCTCTTGCAAAAAGGGGCAAAACGGGTTTATGGGGTTGATGTGGGTTATGGACAAGTGGCGTGGAGTTTACGGCAGGATGAACGGGTTATTTTACTAGAAAGAACTAATTTTCGCTATTTAACCCCGGAAAAGTTATACGGACAGGAAAAACCCGCCGATTTAGCAGTTATGGATCTGTCCTTTATTTCTTTGACCAAAGTTTTACCGACCCTGTGGACGCTATTAAATCCACCGCGAGAAGCGATTTTATTAGTCAAACCCCAATTCGAGGTGGGACGGGAAAAAGTCGGCAAAAAAGGGGTAGTTCGCGACCACCAAGACCAAGCGGGGGCGATTTTTCAGGTTTTACAGGCCGCCGAAGTCTTAGGATGGTTCTATCGGGGTTTAACTTGGTCTCCCATTACCGGACCTGCGGGTAATGTGGAGTATCTTCTTTGGTTATCCACCGATATCGGCCAAGTCAGTCCCAGTTTAGCAGCGATCACAGAAATCACCCAAGCAGCGATCAAACAGTTTTAACCCCGGTGTTTTGTCAAGGAAGTGGGAAGTGGGGGAGATTTTCAGAAAACCCTTGACAAATGGCGAGACTTGCTTTATACTTTATGTATAATGGGAATCCGTGCGCCCATATATATAGGGTTTTTCAGGGAAGATAAGAGAGAAAAAAATAGACTCAAAAATCGGGTTGGGTAGGAAGAGGATAAAGGTATGAAGACGGAAATTTTCCCTCCCCGACAAGGATTAAACAAAGCATTTCTGAGAGTCAAACCGAATCTTTGTCAGGTAGAGAAGTTTCAAGTATTCTTACATACAAAAACGATGATCGGGGAGTTCAATGTATTGGAAAATGGGAGAGATAACCCAAAAAAATCATTGTTAAATCATGTTAAGTCCCGTAGATACAATTAAAATTCTCGAAAATCATCCCGATCGCACTTTTCAAGCTGGTGAAGTTATTTTTGCCGATGGCACGGAGGGCGAGTTAATGTACGGTATTCTTAGCGGAGAAGTGGAGATGTATGTCAAGGGACAATTGATAGAAACTCTAGAAAAAGGGGATGTATTTGGAGCAGGAGCGCTCCTGCATGGGGATAAACTGCGAGAATCCACAGCTATTGCCAAAACTGATTGTAAATTAGCCTATCTCAATCAACCGCAGTTTTTATTTGCCGTGCAGGAAACTCCCATGTTTGCGATCGAAGTGTTAAGAAGTTATTCCGATCGCTTTCGCAAGTTGAAAAAAATCTTCACCAGTGAAGCATAGAGGAGCAAAGGAAAGCCATCCCCTGAAAACTATTGACCGAAAATCTCACCGATAGTTAAACGGGAACCATTGACCAAATCCCCACCAGAACGCGGTGATTTTCCCGATAATTGCACTTCTTTTAATAATAATAAACCCTCACCCGTCTGCACTACCGGCCCGAAATTTTTCCAGAGAGCCACGATCGATCCCACTTCTCCGCTTAGATGAGAAAGGTCTTTTGTCTGTAATTCTGGAGGAAGTTGACCGAGATCCTCTAGGGGAATAGTCGCCATCACTTTTAGGGGTTGTCCCCGTAAAGTGGTCAGCGCATGAGGATAAAAACCCCGGACTCGATCGTGAATTGTCCGGCCCGAATCTTGCCAGTTGATTAGATAGTCAGATTTTTGAATTAAAGGGGCATAGGTGGCATCGTCGTTATTTTGAGGAATTGGGGTAATTTCTGCTCGATCGAGCTTAGAGAGGGTTTCTAGGAGCAAATCCGCCCCCATTTGTCCTAGGGTTGCTCCCACCTGTTCGGCATTGTCAAAAAGAGCGATCGGGGTGTAGGCTTTCAGTAGCATCGGTCCGGTATCCATGCCCGCATCCATTAACATGGTGGTAATGCCGGTTTCTTTTTCTCCCCTAGCGATGCACCACTGCACGGGGGCTGCTCCCCGATATTTCGGTAAAATTGAGCCATGAACGTTAATACAGCCTAATCTCGGCATCTCTAGAATTTCTGGGGAGAGAATTTGTCCGTAGGCAACCACCACAAAGGCATCCACCCGCGATTGTCTGAGAAAATCTAAGGTTCGAGCGTTTTTTTTGACGCTTTTGGGCTGCAAAACCGGTATTTGCTGTTCTATGGCTATTTGTTTCACCGGTGAGGGGATTAATTGATTGCCCCTTCCCCGGCGCTTGTCCGGTTGGGTAACGACGGCAATTACTTCTATATCAGGATTGGCTAATAATTTTTTTAGGGTGGGAACAGCAAAAGTCGGGGTTCCGAAAAAAACAATACGCATGGGAGAGGGGGGATTTTTCAGTTATCAGTGAGCAGTAATCAGTGAATGTCCACCGAGTTATTAACGGCTAACTATGCCAGACCATTGAATTTTTTTGGCTTTTTCCCGACGATAGGAGAAAAAATGATCCTCTTGTTGATAGGTACAAAAAGGAGCGATCGCAATTTGTTCATCCCGAATTCCTAACTGTTGTAGTTGATGATAAATCACCCGTCGCACGTCTAAGCGCACTTTTCCTTTTTCCTCGTCAGCAAATAAGGGGGAGGGGGACAGGTTCAATAAATTCGCCAGAATTTGGTCGGGATTGGTTTCTTGGGGGAATAAACTTAAACCCACTTCTACGGCAACTTCTGCCTCTACTTGATACACTTCCCCGGCAATTGCCGGCCCCAGGGCCAGCACTAAGTTATCTAAACAACTACCTGAGTTTAATAACTGCTTTACTGCTTTGGGAACTATCCTTTTGGCCGTCCCTCTCCATCCAGAATGAATCGCCACCCCAACACCAGTAGAGCGATCGCCTATTAGTACGGGCGTACAATCAGCACTGGCCACCCAAATCCCTTGACCGGAAGCATCGGTGATAATTCCATCCGCTTCGACAATTTCCGGGTTAGTAATCCCTTGGGGATTTAATAGGCGATCGCCATGTACCTGTTTGACCCGATAAACCGGTACATTTGCCCCCAGAGCAGCCGTAAAAGCTTCTGGGGTTTGGGGGTAATAATGACGGGTAAAAAAGCCGTGGGACCAGTCCTCTAGGAGATTACAGGTAAGATAGGGCAATCCTTGCCATATTTGCCATTGCCACAGAGAAGTCTCGGTTAATCGGACATCGATCGCTACATTGGTCACAGTCTAAACCTCTCTTGCTGCATTAATACCTCGTTCTTTCCTATCCTAGTTCTGAGCTTGGCAAACGGCAACCGGAAGATTATTTAGGGTCTGCTGAAAAAGTTTTTCCTAGGGGCAGGGTGTAGGGTGTGGGGTGTGGGGTGTGGGGTTTTACCGATTTTGAGGGGGTCAATTACCTAATTTTCAGGGAAAAAGTCCCTGAATTTCCCCCTGATCACTCCCAT
>NZ_JAPZSZ010000112.1:0-5607 GCF_027532095.1 Microcystis sp. LE19-195.1E | reverse complement strand
TTCTCTAGGCTACTATAGTGGACAGTACCTGACTGGTTACTACAACGAAACCTACAACTACGGCTCCTATTCCATCGACTACGTCTATGACTATGGTTATGACCTCGGTTATAGTGGCAGTAACACCGCTATCTACGTCAGCAGCTACTATGATGGTGGTGGAGACTATGATGGAGTCGGCACACCCAGTTACTCAACCAGCTATAACATATACTCCTATGGAGGTTATTCAGGATTAGGTTCAGAGTATGGCTATGCCTACAACTCCTCCTACAACAACAGCGATGCCTATTTTAGCAACTACCACTCGGCCGATCTAGTATTCTAACCGTAGAATACTCTGTCAAGGTAGTATAGCACTAGGCTTTGAGATTAGGTGGCTCCAAACTCTAAAGGCTAGGAATAGTAATGAAAAGCAGATTGCACCGTTCGGCAATCTGCTTTATTCTTGCTTCTATCACTATTCCCGCACTTTTCCCATACATATCTACTACAATAGCCAAAAACCCTTATCCATCAATGGATACACCCATTAACTTTTCTTGATGTACCCATGTTTATTGTAATTCTTAATAGACAAGTGGGAGAAGTTTAGGCTAAAATGGCGGTCACATATAGTCATTCCAGATAAGTCTGATACACTCTAGACTGTTTAAACCCTTATGAACTCTGGCATTGATATTCTCAATTTTAATTGAAATGACTATAGCAGTTTTCATCAGAATGAGGCATGGGCAAGGCGCTTAAACCCTTTGTTGGCAAAACTTGTCGATACCTCAGTAACGTGAAAAGCGCCATATCAACAATCTGAAACTGGCTTTCAAAGGTGCAAAACTGTCAATGACTGAAGGCATTCCCGATCACTTTGAAGTGATTAGAAGTCTTCCTCATGGTCATGTGATGGCTATTTTAGAGACGATTAAAAAATTGGGTTTAGATAAAATAATCAGTGAAAAATCCTCCCGAATCAGAAACTTAGTGGTGGCGATGATTGGGGCAAGAATCATCAATCCTCAAGAGAAAAAACGGAATCAAGATAACTTTCCAGTGCATAGTTTTCGGACTTTATTGGAGGATTTAGAAATAATGAGAATTGCAAATCCATTACTTAAGAACAAATGAACTAACTTGTGATGCTGTGACAGATAGTCCACAGAGTGTCAAGATCGGGCCCGAATGAGGGATGAGACTTTCGGCAAAAGTTTGAGTGCCGCCTCAAACCCCAAAAAAGAGAGATTTTATGGTAAAATAGTCCTACAAATGGGCATATTCTGCACATCAAAAGGGTAAAAACCCGATTTTTAGCGAATTTACTCACAAAAACGCTTTTTTTGCCTTGTTATTGGAGTTAACCCCCCTATGACCGCCGCCCAGGATCATATCGTCCCCACAGACTTAAGCAATGAAATGTCCCGTTCCTATCTAGAATACGCCATGAGCGTCATCGTTGGGCGCGCCTTGCCCGACGCTAGGGACGGACTGAAACCCGTACACCGGCGCATTCTTTATGCGATGTACGAACTAGGATTAACCCCCGATCGCCCCTTCCGGAAATGCGCTAGAGTCGTCGGGGAAGTATTAGGAAAATACCATCCCCACGGGGATACTGCTGTTTACGATGCTCTCGTCCGCATGGCCCAGGATTTCTCCATGCGCGATCCCCTGATTAACGGTCATGGTAACTTCGGATCGATCGATAACGATCCCCCGGCAGCCATGCGTTATACCGAGTGTCGTCTGCACACCCTAGCCACCAACGCCCTACTACAGGATATCGAGTCAGAAACCGTCGATTTTGCCGATAACTTCGATGGTTCCCAACAGGAACCCGTGGTTTTGCCCTCTAGAGTCCCGCAACTGCTAATTAATGGCTCATCCGGCATCGCCGTCGGTATGGCCACCAATATCCCCCCCCACAACCTGGCCGAGATTATCGATGGAACCGTTGCCCTCATCCATAACCCCGATCTCACCGATACGGAATTACAGCGTTATATCCCGGGGCCAGACTTTCCCACCGGGGGGCATATCCTTGGTAGAGACGGCATTCAGGAAGCTTACACCACCGGCCGGGGTTCTATTACCCTGCGGGGAGTCGCCTCCTTTGAAACCATCGAACAAAGGGGAAGACCCGATCGAGATGCTATTATTATCACCGAACTGCCCTATCAAACCAATAAAGCGGCATTAATCGAAAAAATCGCCGATTTGGTCAATGATCGCAAAATAGACGGTATTTCCGATGTGCGGGACGAAAGCGATCGCGACGGCATCCGGGTAGTGATCGAACTGAAACGAGATGCCTATCCCCGCGTCGTCCTCAACAATCTTTATAAACAAACGCCCCTCCAGTCGAATTTTGGGGCGAATATGTTGGCATTAGTCGATAACGAACCGAGATTACTGACCTTAAGGGAGTTTCTTCGGGTTTTCCTCGATTTTCGGGTAGAAGTGATCACCCGTCGTACCCGTTATGAACTCCGCAAGGCCGAGGAAAGGGATCATATCCTTCAGGGTTTACTAATTGCCCTCGCTAGTCTCGATGCAGTCATTGCCCTGATTCGCAGTGCTGCCGACACAGCTAGTGCAAAAGAGGGATTAGTGCAGAATTTTGGCCTCTCAGAGGTGCAAGCGGACGCAATCCTACAAATGCAGCTGCGACGGTTAACCGCCCTAGAATCGGAGAAAATTCAGCAAGAACACGGGGAATTACTGAAAAAAATCGGCGATCTTCAGGATATTTTAGCCAGAAAAGAACGGATCGACAGCATTATCGAGGAAGAACTGCAACAGATCAAAACGATTCACGCTACCCCCCGTCGCACTCATATTGAACAACGGGAAGGAGAAATCGCCGAAACTGACCTGATTGCCAACGAACAGGCCTTAATTCTCGTCACCGAACAGGGTTACATCAAAAGAATGCCCGTTAATACCTTTGAGTCCCAAAATCGGGCGACAAGGGGCAAAGCTGGCGCAAAAATGAAAGAAGACGACGGCATCGATCACTTTATCACCTGCCGCGATCACGATAGCGTTCTCTTTTTCACCGATCGCGGGGTTGTCTATAGTCTCAATGCCTATCATATCCCCACCGGTTCCCGTACCGCTCGCGGCGTTCCCATCGTGCAACTGTTAGAGATTCCCAAAGGGGAGAAAATTACCTCGGTGGTGGCAGTCAGCGAGTTCAGCGAGGATAATTACCTGATTATGCTCACACAAAAGGGATTTATCAAGAAAACCGCCCTCGCTGCCTTTAGTAATATTCGATCGAACGGTTTAATCGCCATTTCTCTCGAAGACGGTGATCAACTGCGTTGGGTTCGCTTGGCCAAAGAGGAAGATAGCGTCATTATCGGTTCTCGTCAGGGGATGGCAATTCATTTTAAGGCCGATAGTCAACAATTGCGCTCCCTGGGAAGGGCAACTAAAGGCGTAAAATCGATGAAATTGCGCTCAGGTGACGAATTAATTAGTATGGACATCCTGCCTAGTCAAATTGTCGCCCAAATCGCTGAATCTAACGAAGAAGAAACCGAGGACGAAAGCGAAGAAATTAACCCCGAAGTGGCTAATAATGGCCCCTGGGTGTTAGCGATTACCATGGCAGGACTAGGAAAACGGGTTCCCGTTACCCTCCTACGTCTGCAAAATCGGGCGGGATTAGGAGTCAGAGTGATTAAATTCCGCAAAAAGAACGATAAATTAGCGGCTCTGCACGTTGTTAACCCCCACGAGGAATTTATGATTATCACCGAACGGGGTATTATCATCCGTCAATCCGTCGATGCTATTACTCCCCAATCGCGATCGGCCGGAGGCATCCGGGTACAAAAACTCGATGAGGACGATGCGATCGCTGCGGTAGCCCTAGTTCCCCCTAATGATGGGGAGGAATCTGAAGACATTTAGATTTGCTGGGAAGTGGGGTGTGGGGTGTGGGGAAGTGGGGAAGTGGGGAAGTGGGGAAATGGGGAAATGGGGAGAATAAATAAAAATAATCTCCTGATTACTGTCTCCTGATTACTGTCTCCTATCTCCTATCTCCTATCTCCTATCTCCTATCTCCTATCTCCTGTCTCCTGTCTCCTGTCTCCTGTCTCCTGTCTCCTATCTCCTATCTCCTGACTCCTATCTCCTATCTCCTGACTCCTATCTCCTGACTCCTATCTCCTATCTCCTTTCCTGAGGATTTGGGATTAAAACTGGAAAAAGTGCATTAATTGGGAGATTTCCTGAGCGTCTAGGGATAAACGCCCTTTAAAATCCACAATATTCTTAAATAATCCCTGTTCTTCCCTGTTTTTAATAATGGCAGCTGCCAAATTATCGCTGATCAGGGGTAAGGTGGTTAACTGCTCGATCGAAGCGGTGTTAGGATTGATTTTAGGGGGTGCGAGGTGACTTTCCCGACTATAATAGGCAAATTCTAGAATCGGCTCCCAAGCTTTCAATCTAGCCACAGGAACACTCAAAGCAGCCGCTAGATCTTCGAGACAAAGCAATTCTACCCCCATACCCGACAATTCCACCAACATTCGCGCTTGATGGATGGATATCCCTGGCAATCGCAGCCAATCATCCACACCCGCTTGACTGACATTAATTTTAATGCCCAATTGCGCCGCCATAGCGATCTCATCGAGGGAACGAAAGCGATAATAGGGATCATTGCTAATTTTGGCTTTTAAAGGGTTAAAAGTGCGCCCTAACCAGTTTTGCGGTGTCATTATAGTAATTGTCGCCGTTTTTCTTCAAATTCGTACTCAGAAATTAATCCTTCTTGCCGGAGGCGCTCTAATTCCCTTAAAGCTGCCCCGATCGCCTCTACTTGTTTAGGCTCTAAACTGGGGACAGTGGCAGCAGCGGTGGCAGTGGGAAAATAGTTAGCCAAAAATTGGTTATCTTGGATTAAATACCACACTGCATCGATCGCGCAGGCCACCCGGGGAATCGGAGTTTGCCAAAGGAGAAGATAAATAATTCCCCAGAGAGGTTGACCGAGATAGAATTTATGAATACCGGCGATAGGAAAGGGTAAAGCGAGAATGCTGCCGATAAAAGCCAAAAAAATCGCTAATTTACGGCTTTTGGGCTTACTTAATAATTTTTCCACCAGAAGCATGAGACCTGTTCGAGATTGATTTTAGCCTGATCTGAACCTTCTATCGTGAACTACTCTCAAGATCGTTGAGAGCTTCCTATTTCACTGGGGATTGCCTCAAGACGGACTTACGCCCAGCTTTTGGTCTTATATCCCCTCTATAGGCAGTATCGCTAGTTCCTAACGACAATATCCGTAAGCTTTCATCTCGAATATTTATTGCCGCATTTATGTCACGATCATGGATTGTTTTGCAATGCACACAAGTCCATATTCTAACATCAAGGGATAAACTACCCACTTGATTTAGACAGACATGACAAGTTTTAGAACTAGGGAAAAACCTATCAACTTCGATATAAGTTTTTCCTTGCCATTCTGCCTTGTATTTGAGCATTGTACAAAACATTCCCCAACTACAATCACTAATAGCCTTAGCTAAATTATGATTGCGTACCATGGCTTTAACATTGAGATTTTCTACCGCAATAACTTGGTTTTCG
>NZ_JAPZSZ010000166.1:0-6310 GCF_027532095.1 Microcystis sp. LE19-195.1E | reverse complement strand
CAGGTGGTCAACTACCTAATTTTCAGGGAAAAAGTACCTGAATTTTCCCCTCAATCACTCCAATGGTCGGCACTTTTTGAGGTCAAAAAAGTCTAAAAGTATTATCCAACAAGGTTTTTATATTTATTCAGCAAACCCTATCTAGAGTTGGCTTAATAAATGTGAAATGTATGCAAGGTAAGGGTTTTGGGGATTTTCTTGCGAAACAGGTGCAAGATTTTGAGAGAATCGTGGTTCAAAACCTTGCATCTTCATCGGCCCGCGTCCTGTAGGGGCGAAGCATTCGGGCAATAACCTATCGGTGAAACCGGAGATTTTCTATCCGAATGCTTCGCCCGTACTTTTTGCCGCAAACCCTATCTAAATTACTGGTTAGGACTGCACCGGAGTGCCGGAGTTGGCAGCAGGGAGGATAAGTGAGATCGCTTGTACTTAATTTTTTCCTACGCAGTTTAAATTCAGTACAGCTGATCACTGAAAAAAGCTTCCAGCTTAAACTAATAAATGGGGAATAAAAATAAAAGCCGCTACGAGTAAAGCGGCGATCGAGGCGATTAAAACGGCACCAGCGGCACAATCTTTCGCTATTTTGGCTAAATCATGGTAGGATTGCCCCACCGTCAGGTCCACCACTGATTCTAGAGCAGTGTTAATTAATTCTAAGACCATCACCAGAGCGCAGGTAAGGGAGACAATCGCCATTTCCAGGGCATTAACCCGCAAAAATAAGCCCCAACTAACCGCTACTAGGGTAATCAGGGTGTGAATGCGAAAATTTCTTTGACTGACAAAAGCATAACAGACTCCCGCCCAAGCGTAGCGAAAACTGACTAATAGATTCGAGGCGACTTGCCAAGCGTATTCTCTTTGAGTCGAATTGTTGCCCTCACTCACCTGTCCCGATCGAGGGATAAAATTATTGTTGAGATAGGGATTAGGTATGCTGGCAGATTGGTTGGCTTGATGATAATTTGTCTTCATATTCCTCAATAATGCTTGACAAAAATAACTAACTATGTATCGGCATTTCGACGGTTTTTAACAAAGTTTCCTGTAAAGATAGCATTTCTAACAGACTTGTTTCATCGGGATGGTCCCAACCCAAAAGATGTAAACAAGCGTGGGCAGTTA
This sequence comes from Microcystis sp. LE19-195.1E, assembly GCF_027532095.1. Taxonomy (NCBI): domain Bacteria; kingdom Bacillati; phylum Cyanobacteriota; class Cyanophyceae; order Chroococcales; family Microcystaceae; genus Microcystis; species Microcystis sp. LE19-195.1E. Next base: position 5,179 of record NZ_JAPZSZ010000166.1, on the reverse strand, counting down.
ACCAGGCCAATTCTCGCGCCAAAGGATGATTTTGTGTTAAAGCCTGTTGTTGTGCTGTCTCCACAGAGATGATAATATCCCCCAAATATAAAGGTTCTGTCTCTAAAATGCGCTCATCGACTGGGAAATCCACTTCGAGAGTGGCAAAAGCGAGAACATCCGTCGGTTGATCTTTGTGGCGATATTGGCAATTATAGGTCTGAATTTCTCGATCGTCTGTTAAGCGCAAACTTAGTTCATAACCGGCGGCAACGGGGAGATAATCCGATAGATAGCCTAACCATGTCTCCAACCAATAGTGCCAAGTTTCCCCATCCACAGGACTATTTCCGGGATTAAAATAATTATCCTGTAGGCATAAATCCACCCCTAGGGGCAAAGTCTCACTCACCAGATTTCACCCTAGGGACGCGTCAGATAGGAAATACCGACAAAAAAGCCTAATAGGGCTGCCGTAGTCAAAAAAAAGTGTTTTAAAGAGATGCCTTTTTTCTTGACCATATTCCGCATCGCCAGCTTGACGTAACTGGGTTGCGCTTCGGTGGCGGTTTCTACTGCGGGGTCAGTGGCACTAACAGGTTCAGTCATCAGTAATTCCCCAGACAAGGATTGATCGCTATAAGTGTAACAGATTATTAAAGAAGTGCAAAAAAAATTCAATTATGGGAAAAATTGTTACCCGTCTGGGATAGTCAAAACCGCTCAACTCCCCCACACCCCACACCCCACACCCCACACCCCACACCCCACACCCCACTTCCCCGATGATCGAGAAAAAACTTCATCAAGAGGGGAACAACTTCCAGTAAGATGAAAAATGGTCAGTGAAAAAGCTAACCGAAATTTATTGTCGGAAATGGTAACACCGCCCCATTTCCCCAGACCCTAGAGGCTAGAGTCCGGTAAACCAGCGGATAAAAATTGACATCCATGAGTGAAAGTATTTTCGATCGAGTTAAAAGAGTTGTTCTGGAACAATTAGACGCAGAGCCGGAAAAAGTTACCCCCGAAGCAAGCTTTGCTAATGATCTGCAAGCTGATTCCCTTGATGTGGTCGAGTTAGTGATGGCTTTAGAGGAAGAATTTGATATTGAAATTCCCGACGAAGCGGCCGAACAAATTGACACTGTGGGCAAAGCTGTCGAGTATATTAACGAGAAAGTAGGAGCAACCGCCTAATTATTGCGGGAAAATTGACAATTAGGATTAAATATCTGGGGCAAAATCTGCCCTTATTTTTGAACAAACATGACAGAATTGCCATTAAAAAGGGTTGTCATCACGGGGATGGGTGCGATCACTCCCCTCGGCAATAATCTAGCAGACTATTGGACAGGCTTAATCAACGGCAAAAGTGGCATTGGTTTAATCACCCACTTTGATGCCTGCCGTCACGCTTGTCGCATTGCTGGGGAAGTGCGGGGTTTTGACCCCCACAACTATGTGGATCGCAAAGAGGCAAAGCGCATGGACCGTTTCGCTCAATTTGCCGTCGCCGCTAGTTTGCAAGCGCTGCAAGATTCTCGATTAGTTATCGACGCCCTCAATGCCGATGATATAGGCGTACTAATCGGTACGGGCGTGGGCGGCATAAAAGTGCTTGAGGATCAACAGGAAATTTACTTGACAAAAGGTCCGAGCCGGTGTAGTCCCTTCATGATCCCGATGATGATTGCCAATATGGCCGCTGGTTTAACCGCCATCCACACGGGGGCCAAAGGACCGAGTAACTGCACCGTGACCGCTTGCGCCGCCGGTTCCAATGCCATCGGAGATGCTTTCCGTCTAGTACAAAGGGGTTTAGCCAAAGGGATGATCTGCGGTGGGACGGAAGCCGCCGTTACCCCCCTAGGATTGGCTGGTTTTGCCTCCGCTAAGGCCCTGTCCACCCGCAACGATGACCCCACCCGGGCCAGTCGTCCCTTTGACAAGGACCGGGATGGTTTTGTCATGGGGGAAGGGGCAGGAATCTTGATTATAGAGGAATTAGAAACGGCCTTAGCCCGTGGGGCGCGGATTTACGCCGAAATGATCGGTTATGGTCTGACTTGCGATGCCTATCACATGACGGCACCGGTTCCCGATGGTCGTGGAGCCACCAGAGCGATCGAATTAGCGATCAAAGATGCCGGTTTAACTCCGACGGAAATTAGCTATATCAACGCCCACGGCACCAGTACAGGGGCCAATGATCCCACGGAAACCAAGGCGATTAAAAAAGCTTTAGGAGAATCGGCCTACCAAATCCCCATCAGTTCCACCAAATCGATGACAGGCCACCTTTTAGGCGGTTCTGGCGGCATTGAAGCCGTGGCCACGGTAATGGCGATCGCTAATGATCGGATTCCCCCGACTCTCAACCTTGACAATCCTGACCCCGATTGTGATCTTGATTACGTCCCCTACGAAAGTCGTCAGCAGATAGTTAACGCTGCCCTCTCCAACTCCTTTGGATTTGGTGGCCATAACGTCACCTTAGCTTTTAGAAAATATGCTTGAGTCGATGCCCCCGAAAGAGTAATCTTTGAGTGGCTCCCTCTTTAACCTGGTCTTATTTTTGTAGTTCATTCTAAAAAACATTATGGTTGTCGCCTCCCAATCCCTCGAAGAACTTTGTATTAATGCGGTGCGTTTTTTAGCGGTGGATGCCGTGGAAAAAGCTAAATCGGGACACCCCGGACTGCCGATGGGGGCCGCACCCATGGCTTTTGTCCTCTGGGATCAATTCCTGCGTTTTAACCCGAAAAACCCCCAATGGGTCAATCGCGATCGTTTTGTTCTCTCCGCCGGTCACGGTTGTATGCTGCAGTATGCTTTGATGTACCTGACCGGATACGATAGCGTCCCCCTAGAGGAAATTAAACAATTTCGCCAGTGGAAATCGAAAACCCCCGGCCACCCCGAAAATTTCGTCACGGAAGGGGTGGAAGTGACCACTGGTCCTCTGGGTCAAGGGATTGCTAATGGTGTCGGTTTGGCCCTAGCAGAAGCCCATTTAGCGGCCCGTTTCAACAAACCGGATGCCAAAATTATCGACCATTACACCTATGTGATTTTGGGTGATGGTTGCAATATGGAGGGTATTTCCGGGGAAGCTTGTTCTTTAGCCGGTCACTGGGGTTTAGGCAAGTTAATCGCTCTCTACGATGATAACCATATCTCGATCGATGGTTCCACCGATATCGCTTTTACCGAAGACGTGAGCAAGCGTTTTGAAGCCTACGGTTGGCACGTTCAGCACGTCGAGAATGGTAACACCGATTTAGATGCCATTGCTAATGCGATTGCGGCTGCCAAAGCTGTCACCGATAAACCCTCGATGATTAAAATCACTACCACTATCGGTTATGGTTCCCCCAATAAGTCTAATACCGCCGATGTTCACGGGGCAGCTTTAGGAGCAACGGAAATCGAGTTAACCCGGAAAGCGTTAGGTTGGCAATACGAGCCGTTTGTGGTTCCCGATGAGGTGTTAAATCGTTTCCGGCAAGCAGTGGACAAGGGAGCAACGGCAGAAACGGACTGGAATAAGTTATTTAACGAATATCAGGCCAAATATCCCGCAGAAGCCGCTTTATTTGAACAGTTAACCACCGGTCAACTGCCGGAAGGTTGGGAGCAAGCTTTACCGGTTTATAAACCCGAAGATAAGGCGCTCGCTAGTCGTAAACACTCGGAAATCTGCTTAAATGCGCTTGCGGGGGTTTTACCCGGTTTAATCGGTGGTTCGGCGGATTTAACCCACTCTAACTACACCGAATTAGAGCATTTTGGTAATTTCCAAAAAGGCAGTTATCAGGAGCGTAACGTCCATTTTGGCGTACGAGAACACGCGATGGGGGCGATTTGTAACGGTATTGCTCTCCATAACACGGGATTGATTCCCTACGGGGCAACTTTCCTGATTTTCACCGACTATATGCGGAATTCTATCCGTTTATCGGCATTGTCAGAAACTCGCGTCATCTGGGTAATGACTCACGATTCCATTGCCCTAGGGGAAGATGGACCGACTCACCAACCCGTGGAACACGTTGCTTCTCTGCGCGCTATTCCTAACCTGTTAGTCATGCGTCCGGGGGATGGTACGGAAACTTCCGGTGCTTATAAAGTAGCGGTGAGCGAAACTAAGCGCCCGACGTTACTAGCATTATCCCGTCAAAATCTGCCCAATTTAGCAGGAACTTCCCTTGCGGGTGTGGCTAAAGGTGCTTATATTATCACCGATTGCGAAGGTACTCCCGATGTCATTCTCATCGGTACGGGGGGCGAGTTGTATCTCTGCGATAAAGCGGCTGCGGTGTTAAAAGAAGCAGGAATTAAAGCTCGCGTCGTTTCTATGCCCTGTTGGGAGCTATTCGAGGAACAATCGGCAGAATACAAAGAATCGGTACTGCCGAAAGCAGTGAAAAAACGTCTCGCGGTGGAAGCGGGTTCAACCATGGGTTGGCATCGTTACATCACCGATGAGGGGGATGTGTTGGGGGTTGATACCTTCGGCGCTTCTGCTCCAGGGGGTGTGATTCTAGAGAAGTTCGGTTTTACCCTGGATAACGTGGTAGCGAAGGCAAAAGCGTTGTTAGGTTAATTACCTGAAATCTTAGCTGTAATGAGTCAGAAAAATCTGGCTCATTTTTTTGTTTTTCTATTGTGACTGTCAGTCAGTGGACTAGGGGTCACGTCAGGCAGTTTAATCGAAGCATGGCAAAGGACAATTTAGCTCAATTTGGCGGATGTTTACATAATGCTCCCATTCAAAAGGGTTTATCCCAAGAAAGGTTGGCCGAAGCGGCCAATTTGGATAGAACTTACATCAGTCTTCTTGAACGTGGTAAAAGGAATCCTTCTTTACTATGCTTGATTTCTTTATGTAGAGCATTAAACATAAGTCTTTCGGAGCTTTTTAACACTATGTCTATAAATTCCGATGTAAATACTGATGATGTCAGAAGATTTAATTAAATTGCTTGAGCAGTTTTTGCATGATAACGAGCTTGAATGGGAATGGTTTGAAAAAATAGAAAGTTTTTGTAAGAGTTATAGCAAAGAGCGGGATAGTTAGGACATAATAGAGAAAAAGAAATGAGGAGAAGCTTTCATGGCAGCACCCTATAGTGATGATTTAAGACAGAAAGCAGTGAGTGCCGTAGAGCGAGGGGAGAAAAAAAGCCATGTCTGT
>NZ_JAPZSZ010000077.1:0-33239 GCF_027532095.1 Microcystis sp. LE19-195.1E | reverse complement strand
GAGTTAGTATCCATAGTCTAGGAATATTTTCTGCTAATAAGGGTTGTTGATGACGGTGAGCTTCTCTTTGTAATTGTTCCCGCACAGTCAACAGTTTAGATAAACAAGCGAGAATTCCCTCAATCGTGACAGGATTGCGATAGGGTTCCAATAGACAAGGGGTTTGAGCTAATTTGCCCAATAAGCCTAATTCGGGCGGTATTTTGGGGGAAGTCGGTCGAAAATACACATCGATTTCTTGAGTTTCTGCCGTCACATCAAGGCTGGTTTTCACGTCACCGGAAGAAGCAAGAAAAGTTTCGAGGTAATCTTTACTAAATTTGTCCCAAAGAAAGCGAGTCAAGGCTGAAGTGATTCAATCGATGATCAGGGTTATTTTATCATTTTAAAAGCCTGATTGGAAAAATTAGCAGCATTGCAGCTTTAGTTACAGATTTTTCCTAGTTTTTGCGCTATAACTGAAAGGTTAATCAGCAAAAAACGCGCTCGACGAATGAAACCGCAAATCATCGTCTGTGGATTAGGTCGCACGGGTTATAAAATCTTTTGTTTACTCAAACAACAATCTGCGGCAGTAGTAGCGATTAGCGATCGCCAAATGCTCTGCGAATACCAGTCTGATATTATTATCGGCGATCCCTGCTCTCCTAAAACTCTCCTGCAAGCTGGCCTTCCGGATGCAGAAACCCTAGTTTTGGCCATCGATAACGACGCACTCAATCTGGAAATTCTCACCCGCGCCAGGATAATTAACCCGAAAATTCGGATAGTTAACCGACTATTTAACGAAACTTTAGGAGAAAGACTCGATCAAACCCTCCCTGCTCACGTTAGCATGAGCGTTGCTTCCCTAGCGGCTCCGATCTTTTCCTTTGCTGCCCTTGGTAATAAAGCTATCGGTCAATTACAGCTATTCGATCGCCTTTGGCCAATTCAAGAGATAATTATTGAGGAAAATCATCCTTGGTGGGGATTACCCCTCTACGAGCTTTGGGACGATCCGGCCCGGATGTTAATCTATTATCTCCCCGCTCACGACGAAATCGATCTGGTTTCCGCAGTTCTTTCGGGCAAAAAACTCCAAACTGGCGATCATCTGATTATCGGCAATAAACCGACAATTAAGGCAAAACAGCGTTTTAAACTGCAAAAGTGGCTGAGAAATCTGCTCAATCTTCGTCCCTATCAGCACTATGTCCAACCGGTAATTATTGTCACCCTTTCTCTCCTGGGGATGATTTCCCTTGCTACCATTACCTATCTCAGCGTTAATCAAAAAATTTCCCTTGTCGATTCCCTTTATTTTTCCGTCGGGATGATTACCGGCGCCGGAGGTAACGAAAAAGTGGCCGAATCTACCCCCGATAGTATCAAAATTTTTACCGTGGTCATGATGATTGTCGGTGCGGGGGTTATCGGTATCTGTTATGCTCTCCTCAACGATTTTATTCTCGGTAGTCGCTTTAAGCAGTTTTGGGATGCTACCCGCATTCCCGTCCGCAATCATCACATTATCTGTGGTTTAGGAGGTATCGGCACCCGGATCGTGCGACAATTGCACGACCAAGGCTGTGAAGTGGTGGTGATTGAATCGGACCCCAATAATCGATTTTTGCATTCCGTGCGCTCCTGGGGAATCCCCGTTATCATCGAGGATGCGCGTCTAGTGGCTACCCTAGAAACGGCTAATATTAACAACGCCGAATCTTTGATCGTGGTTACTTACGAGGATATGATTAATGTGGAGATTGCCCTCACTGCTAAAGCGATCGCTCCTAAAATTAATCTAGTTTTACGCTGCTCTCAGGAACAATTCGGGCGATCGATTCAAGAGGTTTTTGATTTTGATACGGTATTATGTCCCCGGGATCTAGCTACCTATTCCTTCGCTGCGGCCGCTTTGGGCGGTAGAATTCTCGGTAATGGCATGACCGATGATCTCCTCTGGGTTGCTTTGGCTACATTAATCACACCTAATCATCCTTTTATGGGGCAAATTATCAAGGAAGCGGCGATGAATGCCGATTTTGTGCCACTTTACCTAGAAAAACAGGGTCAAACTATCCACGGTTGGCAATTACTGGAAATCACTCTCGATCAAGGTGATATTCTTTATCTAACTATGCCGGCTATGCGTTTACAACAGGTTTGGCAAAATACTTCCCTAACTATTCCCCAATCTTTCCGCGATTTAACATGATTTCCGGTCTTAATTATCTGAGCAAAGCTAGTTATCGCTGTATCTTGAGTTTAGGCAGTGCCGGCAGTATTTTAAGTCTCGCTAGTGCCAGCAGCATTTTAAGTCTGGTTAGTATCGGCAGTATGCTCAGTATTGGCAGTGTCGGCAGTATTCTCAGTATTGGCAGTGTCGGCAGTATTCTCAGTGTCGGCAGTGTCGGCAGTATATTTGGCATTTTTCAATATCATTCTCTGCCTAACTATCCTGAATAGTTCTAATGAACTACTTCTCACCGCTTCTTTGTCGATGGCGGTTTTTTGAGTTTAAACTGTGGGGCGATCGCTTTTTATGCAAACAAAATAGAAAGGTTATTAATCGGATTAAGCGATTTATGAGGCTGCGGCAAAACTAACACGACGATAAATTTCTAGCAAGGGAAGTTCAACGTTTAAACTCTCCAGAGGGATTATTTGACTAAGTTGATCGTAGGTTTGTAGTTGCCAGCGATCGCTCTGTGCGAGTCTAAAATATTGCTCAATGTAGGGTTCAGTTTGGCTAACGAGCAGATATTCACAAAAACTTGGCAGGGAACGATATTTTCTAAATTTATCACCTCGATCATATGCTTCCGTGGCGGGGGAAAGCACCTCTACAATAAATAAAGGATTAAGAATTTCGTCTTTGCGATCGCCGTTAAATTCCGGTTCATGGTTAACAACCATGAGATCGGTATAGGTTCCACAATGATATTCAGGAATCCACACCCGCAGATCGCTGTTATAGAGACGAAAATCCCTATCTCTCAATAAAAATCCCAAAAAAACCGAGATATTGATCGCGATTGCGCTGTGGGTTGCGGTTCCTCCAGGCATAAGAATCATTTCTCCATGGCAATATTCATAACGTTCCTGAGAAGTTTCAGCGATCGCCCGATATGCTTCCAAAGTGACAGGGGTTTTGGTGACTGTCGCAATAGTTGGTTTTTCTTGAGCGATAATCATGTTTGTCTTTCTCCGATATTCTATTAATTAATTTTATGGTTATTTTTTAGGGATTGTGGGGAAGCGATCGCTTTTTATCAAAATAGAATTAGAACGGCGATCGCAGTTTTTCTGAGGTGAGAGAGAAAAATTTTTTAAGAGCGAACTATCGTTAATTTGATTGTATGTATTATAATTGAGTCGTTAAATTTAACCAAAATACTATACTGTCCTCATCGAGGTTATTGTTTATGAAATCAGAGTATGATCTCGCTAATATGAAAAGTCGTCCTAATCCTTTTGCTCAACAACTCAAGCGGCAGGTCACTTTACCTTTAAGGATTGATGTCATTGATTTCTTTGAAAAAAAAGCAAAAGAAAAAGGAATTTCTTATCAGGAACTAATTGATTTATATCTTCAGGATTGTGTGACAAACGACCGAGAAATTTCTTTTTAGCGATCGCTTTTTATCCAAACAGAATAGAAAGAGCGATCGCATTGTGAGCATCAGTTAATAAAACAATTAATGAAACAATAAAGTTCGGGGTCAGGTATTCAGGTTTGCTAATTGTTCCTGAATATTAGCTTGAGTAGAGAGTTTTTCGGATTTTTCCCATAGATCATTAAAGATACTTTTATCTGTCTCGACAACTCTTGTTTGATAGGAAATATAATGTGTTTCTGTTTGACCATTCATAATTCTTCTCGCTGTAAAAGAATTTCTGGGAACAGATAAGTTTTCGCTAATCAATAGGTTGGTATCATCCCAACGATAGCCTTCAATATCTTTGGCTTTTTCCTGACAAATACAAGCAACTTCTATGCCAGAGTTAAGTTGTTCCTGAATCACTTGTAAATGCTTTGGAGTCGGAGCTTCAGGAAGAATAAAGACTCGTTGAATAGAAATCTTCCTTTCGATTAGTTCTTTGTTAACTTCCCAGAATTTTTGACCAAGGGGATTATCCCACCAGATGGAATCTGTCATGGAGTGAACAGCCAAGATTCGAGATTGACTTTTAGGATCAATGTGTTTGAGTAGTTGACCAACCTTTTCTAAACGGGATTCGCCGCTAATTTCAATGTTAATTTCAGGCATAATTGTGTTAGTCAAAATTGTGCCATCAAGGATGGTTAGATTATTTTCATCTAATTTAACATCGGTCAAGTTAGCTCCCGTTAGATTAGCTTTACTCAAATTGGCATGACTTAAATCGGCTCCTGTTAAATCAGCTTTGCTCAAATTGGCATGACTTAAATCGGCTCCTGTTAAATCAGCATTAGTTAAATTAACCATCGAAAGATTAGCCTGACTGAAGTTACATCCCATCAATTTTGCATCGGAAAGATTGCCTGGGGTATCCATTAAATTGACTTGGCTGAAATTCAGTCCCCGAAAATCTCGTTCGCCAATTTTGTGCAAATATGTCAATTCTTTTGTGCTATGAATATCGGGGTGATATTCATCGGGTGCATAAACGGCAATCATCGCTTTGACGTAGGCGAAAAAATAAGCCTTGAGAATATTTTCATGGGTGTGGATGGTAATCACTTCTTTCCCATCATACTCAACCACCACCTTGACAGTTACGTCTCCTTGTTGACCTGCTTTTAAGTTGGCCACATAGATAGATTTAAGGTCATGTTTAATTTCAACTAAATGAGCTAGAGCCTCATTAAAAGCAGTAAAAAGTGCATCTACTGAACCTTTTTTAAAGGCCGATTCAGTGTAACGCTCTTGGGTTTTTGTATTACATAGGATAACTGTCGCAGCAGTTAAATTGTTATTGGCACAGAGAATTTCAAAGTTCTCAATTTTCCAGCCTTGAAAAAGCAAAAGATTATCCTCAAAGAATAAGTTTTTTTGAGGCTCGTTTTCTAAAAGCTGATTGAGTTTTACTTTTTCATTTTCCATGGCAGCTTTACCGAGATTTTTGAGAGTTCTTTCGATAGAAGCTGGCGAGGTATCTTTCCCTAAAAACTGTAAGAATAAGGCTCTTCTGGTTTCTGTGTGGAGGGAAGAAGAATAGGGATAATTTTATAGAAATATAGTCTTCAAAGCCTTGCCTAGCAAGACTCCTACGAATGATAATCAGTGCTTATCACACAAAGTAGAGAAGAGCCAGAATAAGGCAGGAGAACCCACAAAAGGATACCCACTGGCAATGAATTCTCGATCTGCGATGGTGATAATACCTGCTAGGCTATACTTTCTGGCAATCTCAACTTGAATTGCCGTTTTTAAATCAACGTTGGGATATTTTTCTAGGTCAATTTCTTTCAAGTCAACTTGACCGACGTTAATCTTACTCAGAAGTTCAATGATCAAACGATTTGCATATTCTTGAGATTTCAGATTTTTGATATTATACCAAATTTTGATTAATCCCATTTCCCCAATGTAAGGATTAATTTTTCCCTCTAAAACAAGTCCCATAACCCTAGTAGCTTCCCTGTTAAGAGTCGTCTGATTTCGTAATAAAAACTCTTCGATTAGATCAGCATCAATTAAGACTTTCGGAGCTTGAGAAGTATTTTCTTGGGATTGAAATATTGCTAGATTTTTGAGAAAAAAGTCAATATCTACATCAGAGTGAGCAGCAATTTTGTACGAAATTTTATGCAAACTAAGCTTAATTTCGTATTTAAAAAAATCGTCAGAATCTACATAATTGCCCAAATTTAAAAGCGTTTTTATTACTTGAAGCTCAGAGATTTGAGTTGCTTGAGATTCAGGATAGTATTGTCCTATTTTTCTGATAATCCCCGCCCGGCGATCTCTATCCTGTTCATTTTTTAGTTGAGCTAACAATACCAATACATCACTTGTGTCAAGATGGGGACTGGCCAATTTTGTTACGTCCAATAAGTTTTCAGTTTTCATTTGAAATTAATCTCCTCAAAAATGCGCTAGTTTTCAGTGGTCTGATTCTGTACTAATTTTGTCTGAGGCAGATCGTTCTAATTCCGAATTCTCTACGTATCTGCTTGTCAAAATATCGTTAATGACGCAATAACCTTTCTTGAAAAGAATTCTTCTTAGAGAAGTAATTCCCACACGCTCACTTTCATCTAAATCAAGGTAAAGTTTAAGATAGGATCCTAGATTTTTGTTGAAATCCGCGTTTAGATTTTTTTGGCTATGATTGAACATTTCAGCCAAATCATCCGCACAAAAAAGACCTGTAGCCGCCAGATAGAAAATAATTTTGTATTTTGCAGATAGGAATTCGATTTCTGCCAACAAAGCTTGTAGCTTGGCTATATCCAAACCACAGTCTCTTGCCAGATTTTGGGCATCGCATAGTGATGGGGGAGTTGACGAGAGCGTCTTCATGGCTGTATTACAGTTTCTTGCCTGCCTTTCGGCATCGGATAGGTTTTGGGGCATTTCGGATAGGTTTTGGGGCATTGACGAGAGCGTCTTCATGGCTGTATTTTCGAGCTAGTTCGCATATTTTGAAATGGAGTACCAACAATTATTGTTTAATGATAGCAACAATTGTTGGTTTAACTTTGCAATATTTGTTGGTTGAGATTCTTACAGTGCTTGGAAATATCCAAACCACAGTTTCTTGCCAGCTTTTGGGCATCATATATTGATGGGCTAGTTAGCATATTTTGAAATGGAGTACCAACAATTATTGTTTAATGATAGCAACAATTGTTGGTTTAACTCCAATAATTGTTGGTTTAACTTTGCAATAATTGTTGGTTGAGATTCTTACAGTAAGTGATTATATTATGGATACAATTAAGGAAGATAGAGCGATAGTAAAAAACAGTACAAAAAAGCTGGTCGAGTGTTGCCGCACTGCCCAGCTTGAATTAGGTAAACGTTCTTGGCTCTACCTATCGCTTCCCGTCTTGATTATCTCCACCCTGACGTTTTGCTAGTTCGTTGATGGTGTAGATAAAAACGTAGTCATAGGGATGAATCTTCCCGACAGCTACGCCGTAAGCAAGGGAGCTTAGGAGCATGACAGTGAGTAAGTTCTTCATATTGATTGACCTCCTGGCTTCTTAAGTCCACACTAAGGTTTTTAAGTCTCCTGGTGGGCTAATTGAGAGGGTTAATCCCGATGATGCGAAGCTAGGAGAGGGCCAGTATCCTCGCGGGTGCTGGCTCTTTACTCATCATTATCATCCCCGCATCTTAGCCCATGAGGGTAGATTGAGTAAAGCTAAAATGTTAAGGATTCATGACACGATGAGCGAAACACTGCTAGGCAAAAACAAAGATCCTGATCAAATCAACTGCCACCTTAGCCATGAAAGCACTTAGCCACAAAACAGAAGATTTGAGTATAGCCGATGTCTCATCCGATTACCCCGATCAATGGGTGGTCTTAGAGATCACTGGGTGCGACAAATATGGCTGGCCAGAGAAAGGTAAGGTTATTGGGTATTCAGACGACAAAAGTAAGCTGATACAAGATACTAAACATTTGAAGGGAGACTTATATTTGTTTTATACAGGTCTTGTTGACGGTGGTAGGGTTGCTTAAAAATGTTAGAATCCATACAAAAAGCACAATCTCCTTTAGCTTTGGCCCCTGCGTTGGAGGCTGCCATTAAACGAGGCGAAGAAGCGAAGAAACGGTTCCTATCCAAGCAAGGCGGAACCTTAACCAGCGCTGAGGTTTGTAGTGTTTTAGCCTCTAGTTCTTTGGAATTAGAAACTATGAGGCTCAATCATCGGGTCTTAGGTTTATCTGTCAACGAGGAATTGGTTTATCCCGCTTGGCAATTTGTTGATGGCAAAGTTTTGTCAGGTTTAGACCAAGTGTTAGCCGTTTTAAAAGAAGACGGTGCTTGGACACAAATGCTCTTTCTGCTTACGGGTGATATTCGTTTAGAGGGAGCAACCCCGCTAGAAAAACTCCAAAAGGGAGAAATCGAGCCAGTGGTTTGGGCCGCTAAGTGCTACGGGAGTCATAGCGCGGCGTAATGGGTTTGCCTCCTTTTCCCCTCCCACCAGACGATTTTAGTCAGCGTCAATTGCCCGTCATTGAAACCCCAGGCCCCTGGCTAAGATTAAATAAAACCGGACACCTTTCTAGTCTTCATTTTGACCGCAGTGGTAGCGGTCGTTTCGATGGGCCAAATCAGGGCTATGGGCTTCTCTATGTGGGTGATGAGTACAGTACCTTTATTGAATGTTTTGGCCGAACATTTGACGGAGCCGTAACCGTTACAGCCCTAAGAAATAGAAATCTTTTTAGAATTAGAAGCGATCGCGCTTTACTGTTGGCCGACTTAACGGGGCCGGCCCTTGTTCGCATAGGAATAGATGCCCGCATTTCTTCTGGTGATTATGAATATTGTCGGACTTGGGGGCAGGCAATTTGGGAACATCCCCAAGGAGTAGATGGGATTAGATACCGTTCTCGTCATGATGATAGTGTCTATTCCGTTGGGCTTTTTGATCGGGTTAGAAACCATTTGCAAGAAGACAACTTAGGTAATTTATACGATGATAATTCATCCTGTTTAGGTGAAATTTTGGAGCATTATGATTATGCTCTTATTCAAGAATAAGTATATTTTTGCAATTAGACGCAATCTCCCCTATTCAGAACGGCCAAGTGTTAGGGAATTTTCTGTTAAGTTAATAGCAGCCCACTCGTCGCAAAACTTCACTGATCACTGATTACTGATCACTGATTACTGATCACTGATCCTCTTGCCCTATTTTGGTAAAATCAACTATAATGGGGAGAAGTTAATCTTTGCCAAGCTTGAGCAGAGTTAAACTAATCCCTCAGTGAGCAAGCAATTGAATCCTATGCTTAAAATTGCCCTTTTTGGAACCAGTGCCGATCCTCCTACTGCCGGTCATCAAGCCATACTAAAATGGTTATCGGAACAGTACGATATTGTTGCAGTTTGGGCCGCCGATAATCCCTTTAAAAATCATCAAACCAGTCTCGAACATCGTCTGAGGATGTTAAATTTGCTCATCCGGGATATTCAACCCCCAAGGGATAATATACAACTGCGACGAGAATTAAGCGATCGACGTAGCTTAATTAGTGTGGAAAAAGCGCAAGCAATTTGGGGAGAACAGGAGGAATATACCCTAGTCATCGGTTCTGATTTAGCTGGACAAATTAGGCACTGGTATCGTAGCCGAGAATTACTAGAAAAAGTCAAAATTCTCGTGATTCCTCGTCCAGGCTATCCTATTAATCAAGATGATATTGAACAACTGCAAACATTAGGGGGTGATTGTCTGATTGCCGATGTCTTTGCTCCGGCTGTATCCTCAACAGATTATCGAGAAAAAGGCGATAAACAGGCTGTTCCCGCACCGATTAAAGATTATATCGAAGGTCAAAAACTTTACGCATGAAACCGCAAAAGACCCTAGCTAATAAATCTCTAGCTGATTTTAAAGTGGGAGTTGATAACGTGATCTTTTCCGTTGATACCCAATTAAATCGGCTGCTAGTGCTTCTGATTAAAAGACGGGAAGAACCCTTTAGTAATTACTGGAGTTTACCCGGGACTTTAGTGAGAAATGGGGAATCACTGGAAACGGCAGCCTATCGAATTTTAGCCGAGAAAATTAGCGTCAATAATCTCTATCTGGAACAGTTATATACTTTTGGCGGTCCAGAGGGAGATACCCCAGCAGCGGCCGCGAGTTTTGGGAAACGTTATCTATCGGTGAGTTACTTCGCTTTAGTGCGGTTTGAAGAAGCAAAATTAATCACTGAACAGGATCATAATATCACTTGGTATATGATTGATAAAGTGCCAGATTTAGCCTTTAATCACGGTCAAATTTTGGAATATGGCTGGCGAAGATTACGCAATAAAGTAGAATATAGTCCCGTCGCTTTTGAGGTTTTACCAGAATTATTTACTTTAAATGATCTTTATCAATTTTATGAGACAATTTTAGGTAAAAATTTTAGTGATTATTCTAACTTCAGAAATCGGCTATTGAAATTAGGATTTCTCAAGGATATGGGTTTAAAAGTCTCTCGTGGTGCCGGTCGTCCGGCTAGTTTGTATCGCTTTGATGAAAAAGCTTTTGCTCCCTTTAAAGAGCAACCGTTAGTTTTTGTTTAAATAGGAAAAAATATGAGAATTGCTATCGCTCAATTAAATCCCATTGTTGGAGATATCGAAGGAAATGCCCAAAGAATTTTAGAGGCCGCTCAAACAGCATTTAATCAGGGAGCAGAATTACTTTTAACCCCGGAATTATCCCTCTGTGGTTATCCTCCCAGAGACTTGTTATTAAATCTGGGTTTTGTCGAGAAAATGTCTCGACAATTGCAATTATTGTCCCAACAATTACCAGAAAAATTAGCCGTCTTAGTCGGTTTTGTCGAAAAAAATCCCTCGGCAACGGTCAGAGGAGAAAAGCCGTTATTTAATAGCATAGCTTTGTTAAAAAGTCAAGAAATCAAACAAATTTTTACTAAACGTTTATTGCCTACCTACGATGTTTTTGATGAGGATCGTTACTTTGCTTCTGGGAAAGAAAGTCAATATTTTCAACTAACAGAAAATAATGTAAAAATCGGTGTAACTATCTGTGAAGATGTTTGGAATGATGAACAATTTTGGGGTCAGCGTCAATACGCGGTTAATCCCATCGCCGATTTAGCTAATTTAGGAGTGGATTTAATCGTTAATCTTTCCGCTTCTCCCTACAGTGTCGGTAAGCAAAAATTGCGAGAATCTTTATTATCCCATAGTGCCACTAGATATAATTTACCTATAGTTTATGTCAATCAAGTGGGAGGTAATGATGATTTAATTTTTGATGGTGACAGCGTGGCTTTTAACAGACAAGGAGAAGTGATTTATCGCGCCCAAGCATTTACTTCTAGCCTAGAATTAATCGAGTTTAATCAAGATTTGTTACCCGCAGTTATTCATCCTTTACCTGTCAATGAAGATGAGGAAATTTATCGAGCCTTAGTCTTAGGAGTGCGAGATTATGTGCAGAAATGCGGTTTTAAACGGGTAATTTTCGGCTTGAGTGGTGGCATTGATTCCAGTTTAGTTGCCGCTATTGCCAGCGACGCATTAGGTAAAGAAAATGTTCTCGCTGTGATGATGCCTTCTCCCTATAGTTCCGACCATTCCATTAGCGATGCAGTGGCTTTAGTTAATAATTTAGGTATCAAAAGTGAGAAGTTAGCAATTCAAGAAATTATGACCGCTTATGATCAACTTTTAGATGGTCTTTTCGCTGGGACTGATTTTGGTATTGCCGAAGAAAATCTTCAGTCACGCATTCGCGGTAATTTATTAATGGCTCTCTCTAATAAATTCGGTCATTTACTATTATCCACTGGCAATAAATCAGAAATGGCGGTGGGATATTGCACCCTTTACGGTGATATGAATGGTGGTTTAGCAGTGATTGCTGATGTGCCGAAAACCAGGGTTTATTCCCTCTGTCGCTGGTTAAATCGGCACGGGGAAATTATTCCCCTTAATGTGATTAATAAAGCTCCTAGTGCTGAATTAAAACCCAATCAGAAGGATCAAGATTCTTTACCTCCCTACGAGATTTTAGATGCTATTTTAGCACTATTAATCGATCGCCATCAATCCGCCGAACAAATTATCGCCGCCGGCTTTGAGCCTGAAATTGTGCAGAAAGTGATTAAATTAGTTAAAAATGCCGAATTTAAGCGCAAACAAGCCCCTCCTGGTCTAAAAATTAGCGATCGCGCTTTTGGCACTGGTTGGCGAATGCCCATCGCTAGTCGCTGGGGTTAGGGGGTTTTTCAGTTATCAGTTATCAGTTATCAGTTATCAGTTATCAGTTATCAGTTATCAGTTATCAGTTATCAGTTATCAGTTATCAGTTATCAGTTATCAGTTATCAGTTATCAGTTATCAGTTATCAGTTATTAGTTATTAGTTATTAGTTATTAGTTAAGTATCTAAGCAAAATTAATTAAACATTTCGATAAAGCTTTTGCCTTTTGCCTCCTGCCTTTTGCCTATCCTAACCAATAAATTAATTTTGCACAACTACTTATAAGATGTGAGTTATCAGTTATCATTGATTAGTGATTGGTCACTGATTACTGTTCACTGATTACTGTTTACTGTTCACTGAAAGGGGTATTCGTGAGAGAGGAAGGGTAAAGGGATTAATTCTCCTGTTGCCTCGCCGATTTGTACTTTCAAACCCTCTCCTCCCGCTTTTGTTTTCACATAACCCAAGCCAAAATCCTCCAGCACACTGGTGAGTAAACCGACTTTTTGCGCTTCTAAAATAATCGGGGTATTGCTGGGGACGGGTTGGCTGAGTTTTATGCCCCAAAGTCTTTGTTTTACGCCTTTATAGGTGTTGAGACGGGCGATAGTTTCTTGACCAATATAACAGCCCTTATCAAAAACGATCGCTCGCCATAAACCGGCCTCTAAAGGGTTATAGTCTTCGGTTAATTCTCGATCGACTGCCGGTCGGCCCTGATGGATTCTCAGGTATTCCCACACCTGCTCATCTGCGGGAGTAACGCCATTTTTTATTAAATTTTCCCAGAGGGGACCGGCTTCGGCGGCGGCAACGATTAAAGTATATCCGGGTAGGTCTAAGCCGGTACCGACGGCCAGTCTCAGGGCGGGTTCAGAAAGGAGATAATGACTATGCTGCACCCCCGTTAAAATCTGCTCTGGAATGGCGATTTTTTGCAGGTATTGCCCGCTTTCAGTACCGATTAGGGTAAAAATGGCAAAATTATCGGTTAAGTCGCTAATTTCCACTTTATCGAAGGGGAAAATATAGCGATCGATCAATTCCAGTAAAAATTGACGACGTTGGGGAGAAACGAGGATGAGGAGGGAATCATCGCCGGCGTAAACTGTGACAAAATCGAGGGTACGACCGGTAGAGTTAAGGAAAATTGTCTCACAACCCTGACCCGGTTTCAGGCGATCAATCGCGTTACTGGTTTGATTGTGGAGAAAACGCAGTCGGTCCTGGCCTTTTAATTCTAATAAACCCCAATCGGAGCGATCGATTAAAATTGTTTGGGATGCTAAACTTTGGGGATCATTGCTGTAATCTTTGAGAAAATTAGCGGCATACTCTGCCTTGATCGTTTCTAAATCTGCTTTCATTGGGGTAAATTAGCGAATAATCGGTTAATAATGCGCTCGGTTTTCGTTTCCAAACTCTGCCAATCTAGTTCACCGGTGGGGTCGAGGAGACTGGTATCGATGGTGACGCTCTCTCCCTCATCGGTGGGATAATCGAGAAAACAGACTTGAAAACAAAGTTCCCAAATATTTACAGTAACGGAGCGATCGAGATAAGTCAAACAGAGCAGATAACTGGGATAGGGATCTTGAATTTCTGTATAAGTTCCTTTCCAGAGGGAATTTTCTAACTGTTTACGCAGATTATCCAGCACCCGAATAAATGCCGGTTGCATTAATAATTGTGCCTGTTCCCAAGCGGTAATATCTTTAAATTTTGGATTCATCTTATCAGTTATCAGTGATCAGTGATCAGTAAACTGATCACTGATCACTGATTTAGGCTGTTACTAGGGTTGCTTCCTTAGCTGCCATCATTTTCATCAGGTCTAACATCCGGCAGGAGTAACCCCACTCGTTATCGTACCAAGAGACGACCTTAAAGAAATTGGCATTAAGTTGAATGCCAGCTTTAGCATCAAAGATACTGGAATGGGGGTCGGTGATAAAGTCACTCGATACCACTTCCTCATCGGTATAACCGAGGATACCTTTCATCGGTCCTTCGCTGGCGGCTTTCATAGCGGCGCAGATTTCCTCGTAACTGGTGGCTTTTTCGGTTTTAAAGGTTAAATCCACCGCCGAAACGTTGGGAGTTGGCACACGGAAGGCCATACCGGTTAATTTGCCTTTTAGGGAAGGAATAACTAGGGTTACTGCTTTGGCTGCTCCCGTGGAGGAGGGGATAATATTTTGACCAGCGCCGCGACCACCGCGCCAATCTTTTTTCGATGGACCATCCACGGTGGGTTGAGTGGCGGTCATCGAGTGTACCGTGGTCATTAATCCTTCCGCTAGTCCGAAGTTATCGTTAATAACTTTGGTGATCGGGGCTAAACAATTGGTGGTACAACTAGCGTTAGAGACGATCAGATCCTTAGCGGGATCGTACTCATTATCGTTAACACCTAGTACAATAGTACGAATTTTGTCGGGATCTTTGGTGGGTGCGGAGATAACCACCCGTTTGGCCCCGGCTTCTAGGTGTTTTCCTGCCCCTTCCGCGGTGGTAAATAAACCGGTGGACTCGACCACATAATCGGCCCCGGTTGCACCCCAGGGCAGTTGGGCGGGGTCTTTAATCGAGTAACAGGGGATAAACTTACCATCCACGACGATGCCATCTTCTTTTGCTTCTACCGTACCCTGAAAACGTCCGTGGGTGGAGTCGTATTTGAGCAGATAGGCAATATTATCGGGGGGGACGAGATCATTAATACCAACAAACTCGAAATCAGGATTTTGGATACCCGCCCTAAAAACGAGGCGACCGATACGACCGAATCCGTTGATGGCGACTCTTACTTTTGTCATGAAAAAAACTCCTTTGCAGCTGCGATAAGCTTAGGCACGATCAAGAAAAAACAATCCGAGAATTGATTAGCCTGTAGAGAATCCCTTATATGCTAATCAGCTTTTGTTGATCGCTAGATGAAGTATAGAAAGATTTTAAGTTTCAGTGCTTCCAAGATAAAAAATCATCAATTTGCTACCCTAGTCGTCCTCGCCACCGGCATCGAGAAAACCTAATTAGGCCTTGGCCGACCAACGAGAATGTGATTATATAGCCTTTTGGGAAAAGCCGACATTAAAAAATCATTAAAAGCTTTCTGAGAATGATTGATACCTAAGTTAAGAACATATTAATATGCCTTTAAAAGCCATTTAAAAACCCCGCCCGACTGACATAAATTCTCCTGGCCGGATTGACAAAATATAGCTTATTTTAATAGTTTTTTGCGCCCCAAAAGGTTAGACTCTTGATTACAGTTTGAAAACTGACCGAGGGTTAACCCTCTCGATAATCTGGAGAAATTGTCTATCAACTCTCTTAATCTCATCCTTCATAGATATTGGAGAAATATTCATGGTATCCGCACCAGAAAGACCCTTAACAGAACAAAATCCCCTTTCTCAAGACGAACTCTATAAAACCCATGCCTATTGGCGCGCTTGTAACTATTTAGCTGTAGGTATGATTTATCTGCGCGATAATCCCCTGCTCAAAGAACATCTTAAACCCGAACACGTTAAGTATCGTTTGCTCGGTCACTGGGGAGCGAGTCCGGCCTTAAGTTTTACCTACGTTCACCTCAACCGTTTAATCAAAAAATACGACCTCGATATGATTTTTATGGCCGGTCCGGGCCATGGGGCGCCGGGGGTACTCGGTCCGGTTTATCTAGAAGGAACCTATTCGGAAATTTACCCCGATAAAAGTGAAGACGAGGAAGGATTACAAAAATTCTTTAAACAATTTTCTTTTCCCGGTCACATCGGCAGTCACGTCACCCCCGAAACCCCCGGTTCTATCCATGAGGGCGGCGAACTGGGTTATAGTGTTTCCCATGCCTACGGTTCTGTTTTTGACAATCCCGACCTAATTACGGCCGTGGTGGTGGGTGATGGGGAAGCTGAAACCGGTCCCCTTGCTACCGCATGGCACTCGAATAAATTCCTTAACCCGATTCGCGATGGTGCGGTACTGCCAATTTTAAACTTAAACGGTTATAAAATCGCTAATCCCACCATTCTCTCCCGTATTTCGACGCACGAGTTAGAAAGTCTCTTTGTCGGTTACGGTTACACTCCCTACATCGTCGAATGTAAGGAAGATGAAGACCTCATGCACTGCCATCAAAAAATGGCCGCTACCCTAGAACACTGTATCAATCAAATTCGCTCCTATCAACAGGAAGCTCGCAGCACGGGTATTGCTAAACGTTACCCCTGGCCGATGATTATCCTCCGGTCCCCCAAGGGTTGGACGGGTCCGAAAAACGTTGATGGTCATAAAGTAGAAGGATTCTGGCGCGCTCACCAAGTCCCCATGGGTGCCATGCAGGAAAACCCCGAACACTTGAGAAAATTAGAGGAGTGGATGAAAAGCTATAACCCGGAGGAATTATTTGACTATACCACGGGTAAATTTAAGCCAGAATTTAAAGAACTCGCTCCTAGGGGTCATCGTCGCATGAGTGCTAACCCGCACGCTAACGGCGGATTGCTGCGTAAAGACCTAAAAATGCCCGATTTTCGTCAATATGCCGTAGATGTCACCCACCCGGGCCAGGTGGAAGCGGAAAACACGGGAGTGATGGGGGTATTTTTGCGGGATGTAATGCGAAATAATATGACTAATTTTCGCGTTTTTGGTCCCGATGAAACTGCTTCTAATCGTTTAGCGGCTCTCTATGAAGTGACTAAAAAAGCTTGGTTAGCCGATACCTATCCGGAGGATTTAGATGGTAGCCAATTATCTCCCGATGGTCGGGTGATGGAGATACTGAGTGAACATACTTTAGTCGGTTGGTTAGAGGGTTATTTATTATCCGGTCGTCACGGTTTATTTCACTCCTACGAGGCTTTTGCCCACGTTATCGATTCCATGTTCAACCAACACGCTAAATGGCTCGATATCTGCAAAAATCATGTACCTTGGCGTGCTTCTGTTTCCTCTTGGAATCTGTTATTATCCTCGGTGGTTTGGCGGCAGGATCACAATGGTTTTAGTCACCAAGACCCCGGTTTTATCGATTTAGTAACCAATAAAAGTGCCGACGTGGTGCGGGTTTATCTTCCCCCCGATGGTAACTGTTTATTAAGTGTGGCTAATCACTGTCTCAAGAGCAAGGATTACACTAATATTATCGTTGCTGATAAACAGAAACACCTGCAATACTTGACCATTGAAGAAGCAATTAAACACTGCACCAAAGGTATCGGTATTTGGGATTGGGCAAGTAACGATGATGACGGAATCAATCCCGATGAACCGGATGTAATTATGGCTTGCTGTGGGGATATTATCACTAAGGAATCCCTGGCAGCAACGGCAATTCTGCGGGAAGAATTCCCTTACTTAAAAGTTCGCTTTATCAACGTGGTTGATCTGTTTAAATTACAGTCGGAAAGTGAACACCCCCACGGTTTATCAGAACGGGATTTTGATAGTTTATTTACCCCTGATAAGCCAATTATCTTTAATTTCCACGGTTATCCTTGGCTGATTCATAAACTTACCTACCGTCGCAGCAATCAAGAACGTATTCATGTGCGCGGTTACAAAGAAGAAGGGAATATTAATACTCCCCTAGAATTAGCGATTCGTAACCAAGTTGATCGTTTTCATTTAGTAATCGATGTCATTGATCGCGTGCCGAAATTAGGTTCTGCTGCCGGTCATGTGAAGGAACGGATGAAAAATGCTATTATCGATAATCTCGATTATGCTTTTACCAATGGTATCGATAAGGACGAGATTACTAACTGGAAATGGCCTTATTAATTAGGCTAGAAAGTGGTTTAGGTGATGATAATTTATTAGTTTACCGATAAATTTCATCTTCCTATTCCACCTAAATAAAATATTCTTGATTTTCTACAGGGTGAGAGCATCTCAAAAGCTGTTGACAATTGGACAATTTTGTGATCCGCATGGGTATTTCAGGTGATACCAGTCAATCAGAATAGTTACGAAATCTTAACAATTGAGATGGCAAATTCTCCTCAAATTTGGATCATTTCATAATCAAAAGTTCATTACCAGAGCGAAAAATTACGCAAAATGGTGATAGTCACTTTACCTGTTTTTAAGGCAGGCTAATTTATCGACGATGACTGGGTGAAAATTAATCATTAAATCAATTTATAACAAGCAATCGAGGGTTTTACTATCGCGTTAATGTACCTTAAAAAAGTAGCTATCACTTTATTTTAGCTTTTGGAAATAAAATTAAGATAAAGCGTACTAGAATAGATAATTTCTTCGTTTGAAAAAACGCATTCAATCATCTATTTTAATAAATGTTCTATTTCTTCATCTGTAAAACCAAATTGTCTAAAAATTCGTAAAACATAAGCAGGGGACATTTCTTTTGCACCTATATCAATAGGAACGATTCGACGTTGATTATACAATACTCTACAATATAAACGATGATCACCTTTTCCTTCTCGATAAAATTGACAGCCTCCTTTTTCAAGAATTTTGATTAGTGCTTTGGGTTTAAGAGAAGGAATATTTTTAGGCATAAACTTTTCTGAGTTCGTAAGTTTCGGGAGTTTCAGAATCTCCCACAGTTAAAAATTCATGAAGTTCGTCTATAGGAATAGGACTGGTATAGATATTGGCTTGATCATGATAAATCTCCCAAAAAGATTCAATCGCTTCTTTTAGTTTCTCAATAGCTTTTTCCTGAGTTTCTCCTTGTCCAACTAATCCATTTTCAAGACATAATGAAACCCAATAATTTGCACTTTTTCTCAGAATAACGGTATAAAAGTTCATGGTGATTGTTCCGTTGAAATTTTAATCGGGGATTAGAATTTACTCCAGCTTAATTTTAACACAAAACCAACCCAACAAACTGCCTTGCCTCAATCTTTTAAATTAACGTCTTTGGATCATTTCATCAATAGACAATAAATAAGGCGCATTATACTTTGTTAATGCACCGGATAAAAAAGTGATCGCACTTTCAATATTCTGCCAAATGCGATCACAAATCCCCATTTTTACATAAAAAAGATAATATAAAACTCAAATTTGAACTATTGTTGTGGAAAGATACTAAGATGACAAAGTTATAATTAACTCAAGCGGAAATTGAAAGCCTTACTTCTGATGAATTTTTGTATTTAAGAAATTGGATTAATAAGTTAGACGATCAACAATGGGAAAAACAAATTGAGGAAGATTTCATAGCTGGAAAACTTGATTTTCTAATTGACGAAGCATTATTTGAAAAAAGTAAAAATTAATCACTCTAACAATATGTAAACGAATAATTTTAGGGCGATTTTCCCTATCATCATAATGACAATTAACGGCATCTTTTACCATTTCTCGTAAAGATTGTAAATCATCGGCTTCGGTAAAAATAGACTCGCCTAATGCCCTTGCTGTATATCCCCCTTCCGGTGCATCTTCCACTAAAAAAACTATTTCTGTCATATTTCCTTCTTTACTCTCTAAATTTTTGCAGTAATTTTAATTATAGTTTGTTTAGTTTTTTAGATAGCACTTTTTAAAGCTTACAAGATTAGCGTTCGCCGTTTATCAACCCTAATCGCCTCTTTATTGCCAAAATGTAGTTAAACAAAGTGCAACCCAACACCAACCAAATAAATTAATAGTTGATCATCTTGGGTTTCGTGCCTCAACCCAACCGACAAGAACGGCGTACTGCTACGCAGTGCCTTCGGCATCGCACTAATGTTTTTCTGTTTGTCTAGGATTTAAGAGATTTCCTGTTGCTTTTCAATAGCACGGGCAATGAGAGGAGCTTTTCTTGCTAATCCCTCTAGGGTGATTTCACCTTGTTCATACATTCTAAACCATTCTTCCCGTTGGCGTAGTATTCTTTCATCGTAATTTAAGCCTAGACGTTGCAGAGTAAATTCAGCTTTTTGGCGTTGATTATCAGGGACGCTATCGGTTAACACTAATTGTAACGATGGTAACAAAATTTCAAACCAATTATCTTCAACTTCAAAGGGATCAAGTAGGCAATCATCTAGGTTTTTTTTGCTACTATTAATCCAATTTGCTACATAGCGATAATTAGACCATTCATAGCTTAAATGACGGTAATTATGAAAAGATAAAAAGTGATCAACAGTGGCGGTAGGGTCATACATAACGGAATAGCCACATAAGTTATTAAATCCTTGTGCTAAATCTGCCCTAAAAGGAGACCAGTAATCTCTGGGGCGTTTTGCCGCAGGATTTTCGGCTAACCAAGTATTTCCTTTTTGACGACATTTTTGATCAAACTCGGTGGGTTCAGGAATCGGAATAAATTTCTGCATTTAATCATCAGCCTCCATTCTCACTATCCAACGGGGGAAAAAGGGATCATGACCCGGTAAGAGTTTAAGTAATTGTTGATGAATTTTTTCTTTGGTTCTTAAGTTTTCTGGAAATTGGTTCATATCGTCTTTTCTCATCCAAGCTTGGGCGGCTTCTATTGCTTGTTCTGCTTCTTGAGAACGGGCTTGTTTAAGTCCAAAAACCTCTGAAGTTAACCAACCAATCACATCACCTTGTTTTGCCCAGGTAATTTCATTTAAGGTTACTTGATTGTCATTAAGTTCAAATAGAAATAATTTATCTTTTTCTTGATCAAATAAGGGTTCAACTGAAGCCAAAACCAGGGGAGAATGGGTAGTAATAAAGAGTTGAATATCAATAATCAGTTCTAATTCTTTTAAGACAGTCAAAATTGCGGGTAGGATTGATCGTTGCCAACGAGGGTGTAAATGCGCTTCGGTTTCATCCATTAAAAAAATCAGTTGACGGGCTGGACTTCTTCCAAATAGTTGAGCAGTAATTAAATTTTCTGACTGCATCCAAACTAACATATAAGCTAGGCTTAGAATCCGTTGAATTCCCGCCGATGCTTCAGTAACAGGAATTGTTTCATAAGGAAGTTCTATCGTTGGAATACCTCGAATATCATCTAAAGACATTCGTGTGGGTTCACCAATTTTTATCTGCTCATTTTTTGCAGAAAGTTTTTGAATAATTTCAGCTAATAATTTAATATTTGATTGGTTGGGTTGATTTTGCCACTTAATCCAATCTTCAAGCAAACCATAGGAAATGATTTTATTTTTGACTTTTCGACCATACCAAACTTCTGTTGAAGAAAGTTTAAAAGCTTTTTCTTTGTAGGGTACATAGATAGAAAAGCCACCATCAACACGACAATAAATATTTAAACTATTGTTTCTGTCTGAAATATGAGGTTCTATTTCTATTGTTCGATTTCTTTTGTGATAACTACTAACAGGGTTTTGTCCTTGTTTATTGTTAATACACCACCAAATAATATCCAGCAAAAAAGTTTTACCGAGGCCGTTGTCTCCTGTTAATATATTAAGTCGAGAGGCACAGTCTAGATCAATCTCTGAGGCAGGGCTAACATTTTTAAGATGGATTTCTTGAAGCATTTTCAGTTATTTATAATTTTTCGTTTCCTGCCTTTTTTTTACTGGTAGAGAGTAAAGGAGAAGAATTAAAAACAATTTTCATAGAGATTAACAATTTTTTTCTCTATCTATGTCTTCCCTAATAAGATAAGAAAAATCGATTCCGATTAATTCTAAAATTTTCAAGAATATTTCTGGAGCCATTTCTATGACTTCTGCGGCTTTATGAAGACTGATGATACGAGAAACCAAAGCACCCACTACAAAAATAAATTGTTCTTTTTGTTCAAAATTATCAAATAATTGAATTTCGGCGGCGATTTCTTGAAAAGTGGTCGAAGTATTCATTGTCTTGTTAAGTTTTATTAATTAAGACACACCTGACCCGATTTTAACATAAAACCAACCCAACCAACTCCCCTGACCTAAATTTTTGGTTCTTCGTTACTTGGTATGATTCGATCAGGGGGCATAAATTGACTAAATCCTTATCTGGCAAAAGACTTAATTGATTAGTTCGCTCTAGATCAAAAACAATTGACAAAAATCGCTAAATGCCTTTCTATACAAATAAGGGTTCCATCCCTTATAATCCCCGTCCATTGCATAACACAAACCGAAGAGCCGTTATTGCGTGGTTATCTGTAAAAGGTAATTCATATAAATTGCTAACTTAAGCTATAGTCTAATAAATTCAATTGCAAAAGCGGGGAAATCTGTTGCGCTTGCGAGGTGTTTCTGAGATTTCGGCAGCTACAGGGGAAACTAACGCCCCAACCGATTATGTAACCTATCTGATCGAGAAGTATCAATAATGCGAGTTCTGATTGATACCAATGTCATTCTTGATTTTCTACAAGAACGAGAGCCATTTGTGGAAAACGCAGCAAGATTATTTGAGCGTATTGATGCTGGGGAAATTCAGGGATTTATCGCATCAACGACAATAACTAACATTAGTGGATAGAATGCACAAAATTAGCATTCAGGTCTTGATTCAGCAACGCCTTTGACACTGGCAATGATTTGTCCGATGTCTTGAGGAGTGGCACCTGTTGCCAACAGCGAGGGGATAAGCAATTCCAGTGAAACCGACGGATCGCCATTTTCAGCTTTGGCAATCCGAGGTTGACTAGAGCCGATTTTATTGGCCAGTTCACTTTGAGTCATTATCTTCTGCCGCTGACTTTTCAAACTTTTGCTAAGAGCTAGTTTGATTTCAACAAGGATAATCTCTTCGGGCGTTAACTCTAAAAAGTCGGAAACGGTTCCGATTTTCCAGCCTTTTGATTCCAAAAGCCCTTTTTTAGTCTCTTCCATCCTCTTATTCCTGCTGATCAGTATCGTATTTACTCAAGCGTTTCTTACAAACCTCAATTACACTTTTGGGTGTTGCTCTTGTTGTCTTATTAAACACCTCAATAATCAAGATTGCATCTTCATCAATTCGATAAATAATCCTCCAATTTTTATCGATGTCTCTAATGCGTAGCTCATGACAATGATAGCCTACACTTGGCATAGGACGCGAATGTGGCAAACCAAGGGGTTCGCCTTCCTGTAGTTGCCTGAGTAAGACACCTGCTTCGATCCGTGCTTCTAAACTGAAAGGTGGGGTCTTGATCTCACCATGCAGCCAAGCTAAAGGTTTGCTTTGATCAGCCATGATGTGTTTATATCATATCTGATGTACTAAAATATGGCAATCGCCTCACTACTATCTAACAATTCAAAGGTGGCGGAGCGATAAAATATGAACAGCGAACCTACTTTGAGCAACTCTCAAACTGATTGGTAACAATTAGAGGCAATCAGCGATATTGATAGCGATGTGTGAGATTATTCTTGAGATAATAAATGGCTGGTTATAATTAAATTAACAATGGATTTTAGGTTCGATCCCCCCTGCCCCCCTTGATAAGGGGGGTGCCGGTAGGCGGGGGGATCTCCCTTAATAAGGGGGGCATCTGATAATTTTTAACGTCTACCTAATTATAAGGCCGATGTCTGATAACTGATAATTGATCGCTGAATTTAACTTCTTAAAGAAACTTGGAACTGTTTAACTAAAGCTTCTCGCACTTTTGTCATTAAGGGTTCTACCTCTTCATCGGTTAAAGTTCGATCGCTGGCACGATAGACTAAACTAAAGGCCAAACTACAATGATTTTCTGGCACATTCTGCCCCTGATAGCGATCGAATAATTCGACTTTTTCTAAAAGAGTTCCCCCAGCATTTTTGATAGTTTTTGTCAATCTATCTACGGGTATATCTGTAGAAACAAAGAAGGCGATATCTCGCGCAGCCCCCGGATAGGTAGAATAGACCTGTAAACGCGGGGTAATTTTGGCACTATCCCTAAGAGTTGCTAACAGGAGCGGGAACTGGATTTCAAAGGCATAAACTGCCTCAATTAATCCCTTTTGCTGACGCAATTGCGGGTGTAGTTGACCAAAAATTCCTAAGCGTTGTTTGCCAATCCATAAAGATGCTGTTCGTCCGGGATGAAAACGCGCATCTTCGGCATCTTTTTCGTAGCTTACTGTCAGCGAAAGGCGATCAAATACTGCTTCTAAAATCCCTTTTGCTTCATACCAAGTCATGGCCACCTCTTTACCCGATCGCAGCCAACGTCCAGCAGGGAAGAAATCACCGCCAAAAATGCCAGCAATTGCATCGTATTCGTTGATATTATCCGATTCTAGGCGGAAAACTCGCCCGATCTCGAAGCCATTTAAGGCCCCGTTACCCTGAGACTGATTATACTCAAACGCTTCGATTAAACCGTCGAGGAGATTAGTCCGCAAAGCAGAATACTCGACAAAAAGGGGATTAGCGAGGACAACTTCCGCTAATTCCGGTTTAACTAGGGAATACTGGACTAATTCCGTCAAACCGACTGCTCGAAAAGCTTCCCGCACCCGACGCTGTATAGTTTCCTCAAAGGATAATCCTCCGGCTGCGGTTTTTGCTGGCAAAGTATCGACAAAGCGATCATATCCGTACAGTCGCGCCACTTCTTCAATTAAGTCAATTTCTCGTTCTAAATCCCGATAACGGTAGTCTGGCACTGTCACAGTCCACAGAACAGGATTTTTCGAGGTTAACTGCAATTCACAGCCTAAATTGCCTAAAATCCGTTCCACATCTTCGGCGAGAATTTCACCGATCGCACCATTATCTAGGGTAACTTGACCCAGTAGCTGCTGCAAACGTTGTAAACGCAATTCGATCGAACGACTGGACTGATCAGCACGATAATCAGCTTTAACCTGACTGCTGACAGTTCCCCCAGCTAACTCTAGAATCAAATCGATCGCCCTTTGACAAGCATATTCCAAAGCGGCGGGATTAACACCGCGTTCATAGCGTCCGGAAGATTCGCTGCGTAAACCCTGCGCTTTTGAGGAACGACGGATGGCGATCGGATCGAATAAAGCCGACTCTAGCACAAGATTAACGGTTTCCTCGTTAACTTCTGTATCTTGACCTCCCATCACCCCCGCTAAAGCTACAGGCTGATTATTGGCAGTAATTAATAAATTAAGCTCTTTTAAGCTTCTTTCCTGACCATCAAGGGTAATGATTTTTTCCCCTTCCTCGGCAAAACGGACCCCAATAGTAACGGATTTACCTCCGGCAAAACTTTGTAAACGATCGCGATCGAAAGCGTGTAAGGGTTGTCCCCACTCCAAAAGTACATAATTAGTAATATCGACCACATTATTGATCGATCGCAATCCGGCAGCCTGTAAACGCTGTTGCAACCATAGCGGAGATGGGCCAATTTTTACCCCCTCGATCACCGTACCAATATAAGCAGGACAGGCTTTATTTTCTGATATTTCCAGCGTTAAATCTTTTTTATGGGAAAATTCCCCTAATTTCACTTTTGGTAGGCTTAATTCTCCTCCTGTCAAAGCCGCCACTTCTCGCGCGACTCCGATCATACTCAAAGCATCGGCGCGGTTAGCGGTGGGAGAAATATCTAAAATCACCTCATCGAGTCCTAAAAGGGGACGAACATCTGTACCTAAAGGGAGATTTTCCTGGCTAAAAATGTGGATTCCTTCAGAATCCTTAGTTAATCCTAATTCTGCGAGGGAACAGATCATCCCTTCCGATTTTACCCCGCGCAATTTAGCCGGTTTAATCGTTAAATTGATTTTGGCTAAATAAGTTCCCAAAGTAGCCACGGGAACTAGAATATCAGCCCTAGCATTGGGCGCACCACAGACAATTGTACTAGGGTTTTCCTGACCGATATCCACCTGACAGACACTTAGTTTATCTGCATTGGGATGGGGTTGGCGATCGATAATTTTACCAATAACCACACCCTTTGCCCATTCTCGGCGATCCTCGATCTCTTCCACTTCTATTCCCGCAATTGTCAATAATTCGGCTAATTCTTGGGGAGATTGGGCAATTTTGACTAATTCTCGTAACCAGTTGATCGAAATCCGCATCGTTAATTCTTGCTTGCCGTTGGTTCTTAACTATTGTAAACGGTGGGTTGTCACCGCGACTGGGTTGACAGGAAAATGATTGCTAGTCAAAAAAAGAGCCACAAATGAGTTATGATACAAGGGTTTTATCGTAAAAATTGCAAATTTTATCTTTGATCCTAGCTATTTCAGTTGTTATCGGCAATATTGTAGGAGCCAGTAAAAATGAATCGGCTTTTTGAAAGTTTACAAATCAGTGGTTATCGTGGTTTTGAACAAATAGAACTTTCTTCTCTAGGACAGGTGAACATTTTTGTCGGTAATAATAATTCTGGCAAAACTAGCATTCTCGAAGCTGTTTCAATTGTTTGTAATCCCCTCGATCCCTTTCAGTGGCTAGAAGTGGCTCAACGTCGATTATATCTAGGCAGAACATCTTTAATGCGACCGGATTTGGAAGCAATTAAATGGGTTTTCTTTCGTCAGAATAATCTTGCTAGTAACGCATCCTATCAAGGACAAATTTCGATCAAGTGTACTGGAAATTCACCGATTAAAAATCTAGCGGCTAATCTCACCGATATTTACGGTGCGAGCAACGAAAAAGACAACCCAGAAAAGTTCAATGATGATTCCACCAATTCGGAAACCGATCTGGTTATCAATGGGTTAGAATTAAGTGTTACCGCCCATATTTTAGAGCAAGGCAGTCTGTTTGGGATAGATAAGGAACAAGTATTTCAGTTTTGGGAAAAAGAGCGTTTTATTCAAAGGAAACGACAAAAAATACTGGTGAAGAATGCCACCATATTTCCTGCTTATTTGTCCTCGGAACCAATTCTAGATAGACTCTCACAAATCATCCTAAAGGAAGAAAATAACAAAGATGACATCCTAGATTTAATTCGGTTATTTGATGAGGAAATCACCGACCTACAAATACTTTCACCCAACAATAGACTAACTCTTTATATAGAACATAAACAGCTTGGTTTTGCTCCTCTCTATGTGTTTGGTGACGGATTTAAAAGAACCTTAGTTATGGTGCTTAGTTTGTTGACAATTACCGATGGGGTACTTCTGATTGATGAAATCGAGACATCTATTCATATTTCTGCCTTAAGTCGTGTATTTTCTTGGTTAATTAACACCTGTAATCAAAGAAGAATTCAACTTTTTGTAACTACCCATAGTTTAGAAGCAGTTGATGCCATGCTACAGTCAGAAAAGTCCATAGAAAAAGTGGTAGCTTTTCGGTTAAATTCTCCAAGGGAAAAACCTCAAAGATTTTCGGGCGATTTATTGCATAGATTGCGTTGGGAACGTGGGTTAGATGTGAGGTAAAGATGGTGAGATACTGCTATATTGTTGTCGAAGGTCCGCAGGATGTCGAATTCCTAATTGGTTTACTTAAATTTTATGGCTTAAAGCGAGTTATTCATTTATCTTCATTGGATAAATTTTGGGAAACACTTATCCCGAAAGGTTATCCAGTAGATGATGATTTAACCAAACGAGTACCAGTACCATCTTTTGTTCAAAATGAGCAATTATCAATCGCTTTACATAGTGCTATTGGCGATACACGCATAGCGCAAACCATCGAAGAAAGTCTCAAGTTTATTCAACCTTCACAGCTTTTTAGTGTGGGGATTTTTGCTGATGCTGATTACAGGGAAACACCTCAAGAAAGGTTCAATAAACTAATTACTAAGTTATCGGATATTGACTTACCAAATTTGCTACCACCTTCTCAAATTGGTCAAGTTAACAATCATTCGCCTCGCTGTGGTATTTTCATCGCTCCTAACAATCGTGAGCAAGGAACTTTAGAAGATATTCTCCTCGAATGTGCTAAGATAAATTATCCTGATTTACTCAATCTTTCTCAAACCTACATAGAAAGTATTGACAGGAATCAGTTAACTAAAAATGATCTCGAAGATTTTAAAAAACCAGCAGGTGAAAAGAAAGCAATTATATCCAGTATTAGTAGTATATTAAGACCGGGTAAAGCCCTACAAGTTTCCCTACAAGATAATCGCTGGCTAGATGAGAAAATCCTAGAATTAGAGAGCATCAAACTTATTAAAAATTTCCTTGAGCAAATTATCGGACTTTGAGAAAAAAAAGATAATTGAATAGCTGCTATCGAAATTATCCCCATCTCCACTAAAAACAAGCTATCCTAAAGATTGCCATCCCGTTGCGATTCTATCCGTGCCTTACTATTCCCAATATCCCGACGCTTTCACTCCCAGTTATCTGAGCGAACTACAAGGACAGATTCTCGCTTGTCCCCACTTCACAGTTAACAATTTAAATCGAGATTTCGTTAAAACCAAAGGCTTTTCTATCGCTTTTCGACGCACACAAATCAGCGATGTCGAACGAATGTTTCCCTATTTTAAACCCTATCTCGATCGCAGTTTACAAGCTGACTGCAACGCTTTTTATCTTAACCCCTTACTCCTACAAACCGGTTCACGGGTAGATCCCCATATCGATCGCTCCCTGCGCTCCTATTGTAAAACTATCGATCCCCCGCTTCTAGTTAGCGTCCTTTATGTGCAGGTTCCTAAAGATATTCAAGGGGGGGAACTGGTACTAGCAACAGGCAATCGTTCCGTGGCCCAGATTCGTCCTTGTGCTAACACCTTGATCCTCTTTCAAGGAGATCTTACCCATTCAGTTAATCCCGTTAGTTGTTCTGGTATTCGTCTGAGTCTTGTCTGCGAACAATATCGTTTAGATGCCGAAGAATTGCGAGAGATTCCCGAAATGCAGATAGAATCGCGAACCATAAAACCAGAAAAGAAAAAAAAGAAAGATCGGGTCGTTGCCCTACAATAAAAGGGCATTTTTGTAAAGATATTCTAGATGGTGATGCGCGAACCGATCGTCGAATTAAGGGGAGTAACCAAAGCTTTCGGCAAGAAAGTAATCTTAAATAACGTCGATCTGAAAGTGTACGAAGGGGAAGCGATCGGCGTGATCGGTCCGTCCGGGACGGGAAAATCGACCATTTTACGCTTAGTCGCCGGATTACTTGCCCCCGATCGGGGAGAAGTGTACATCTACGGTACAAAACGGCAGAGAACCGTAGAACAGGGGGAAGATCCCCTCGGTGTTGGTCTAGTTTTCCAACAATCGGCCCTTTTTGACTCCCTCACCGTCGGGGAAAATGTCGGTTTTGCTCTCTATCGCCACTCAAAGCTAAAACGAGCCGAAATCCGCGATTTAGTGGAAGAAAAACTGGATTTGGTGGGAATGTCCGGTTCCTACGACCTCTATCCCTCTGAAATATCCGGAGGGATGCGAAAACGCGTCAGTTTAGCCAGAGCAATTATCAGCGATCCCTCGATCGCCGCCGATCGACCGAACATTCTCCTTTACGATGAACCCACTGCCGGACTCGATCCCGTCGCTTCTACCCGCATCCAGACGGTAATTATGGAACTTCTCAAAGTAAAAAAAGCCTGTGGGGCCCATCTCATTGTCACCCACGTCCACAGCACCATCGAAAATACCACTGATCGCATCGTTTTTCTCTATAAAGGTCAATTTCAATGGGTTGGACCGACTCAAGAGGCTTATCACTCCGAAATCCCCGTACTCAAGCAATTTTTTACCGGCAGTATCGACGGACCAATTCAGTGATCAGTAAACAGTAAACAGTAAACAGTAATCAGTGAACTGATAACTCGCATCTGATCACTGATCACTGATCGCTGAAATCCCCCGATTTCTCCTGTAAGATACTGTGTAGAGATGAGGAGTAATTATTTATGGAAGCTGGCGGTTCACAACGAGGGATTTCCCCAACTCTGCGGCAAAGTGGTATCGGTTTAATGTTACTGGCATCGGGGGGAATATTAATCTGGTTTGTCGCCTGGTTAAGTAATTTTAGCTTCGGGGGACGCAGTTATCGCGCCAGCTTCCTTTTTCCTAATGTGGGTGGCATGATGGTGGGAACCCGCGTCGGTTATCGGGGAGTGAGAATCGGGCAAGTGACGGCAAT
Organism: Microcystis sp. LE19-195.1E; assembly: GCF_027532095.1. NCBI lineage: Bacteria > Bacillati > Cyanobacteriota > Cyanophyceae > Chroococcales > Microcystaceae > Microcystis > Microcystis sp. LE19-195.1E. The sequence goes on along the minus strand of NZ_JAPZSZ010000077.1, from coordinate 3,435 downwards.
TACCCCAGAACCAGAGGGAGTCGCCGTAGAAGTGGAGATTTCGCCAGCAGATCGCCTAATTCCCAGTAATTCCCTCATCGAAGCCATTCAATCCGGTTTAGTCGGTGAAACCACGATCGATATTACTCCCCTGCAAGCTTTACCCGTCGGTGGTGTTAAAGAACCCCCTTTGAGTCCTAACTGCAATGGGGAGGTGATTATCTGTAACGGTTCCCGTTTACAAGGGCAATCGGCGCTAAATGTCAATACCTTGATCAGATCTTTACTGAGAATTTCTAATCTAGTTAGCGATCCCGATATGGTGGCCGGATTTCGTTCTTTTACCCAACGCGCTGCTAATGCCTTGGGGGGACTCGATCGCTTTAGTGGTGAGGCAACCACCGCTTTAAGCGAGGTTCGTCGCAGCGGTACTCTAGGTAAAGTTAATTCGGGTATGAGATCCCTAGAATCTTTACCGCAAGTATCCGGTTCCCTCGATCGCCTTTCTAGTGATCTTTCCGGTGTCGGGGGATTGAGTCAGGAAGCGACTACTTTACTGAGAAGTTTACAGGGAAGTGGCGGCCTGAGAAATTTAGACGCTACCCTAGTGGAGGCCCGAAAAACGCTGCTTTTGGTGGGAGAAACTACGGAAGAACTGCGGGTTTTTTTGGCAGCTAATCAAAATCGTTTAATTGCCACTCTCGATAGTATCAAAACTACCAGCGATCGCCTACAAACTACCCTCGCTGCTTTGGATCCGATCCTCACGGAAGTGCAGAAAAGCCAAATTATTGAGAATTTAAATACTATTTCGGCAAATGCTGTTAAATTAAGCGAAAATTTGGGCAACTTTACCGCTTATCTCTCCGATCCTGCCACTGTTGTCACCCTACAGCAACTCCTCGACTCCTCTCGCGCCGCTTTTGCCAATCTTCAGAAAATCACCTCGGATGTGGATGAAATTACCGGTAATCCGCAACTGCGACAGGAAATTATCCGCTTAATTCAAGGTTTAAGTCGTTTGGTTTCTTCTAGCGAACAACTACAGCAGGAATTCGCCCAAGGTCAAGCAATGACAAGAATGGCCGCCCAAATTGCGACAATAGCCCCAAATCCTGCCCCTAATACCCCAGAAAAAGACGCTAAAAAACCTGAATCTGAGTAGCAGAATTTGGGGTTAGGGGTTGGGAAAAAAAAGTCCGAGCATTTGTACTAAATTGTTTCAAGACCCTGCTAGTGTGCCTAATTTTTTGTCATAGCTAAATGAGGAATTTCTTCACCATGTTGACGATAACTTTCTTTAACGCCTTCCCAAGCTAAAATTAATTGATTGAGTGCTGTTTGAGGGCGATCAGCAAAAGCGGAAACGCTAGGCATTTCTACTAAGTATGCTATCCAATCTCCCTCCTCATCTTGGAAGATATTAATGCTAAAACCGTTAAAATCGTCGGTTGTTGGATTCATTTTCTTCCCCCTGTATTTTTAAAAATTGTTTAACTTGATAAGCTTTCGCTTCACCGTTTTTTGTCGGTTGAATAGATAGACGGACTCTCTTGGATGAATACCAAATGTGATGACTTCCTGTTTGATGGTCAAAAGTCCAACCGCAAAGATTAAGCAAACTCTCAAATTCGCTAAAACGTAATCCTTGAGGTGAGTTTTTGGCCTTTTCTAGCAGTCTTTCTTTTTTTCCCATCGATCGATCACAACGAACTCAATCTATTTTAGCTTAAAGTTAAAAGAAGGAGATCGCATTTATACATTAGAGATAGAATGCAATTCGCCCATACAATCGCCGAAAATCGCTTAATTTTGCTAATTTTTGAGTCATGACTAAAAACTCCATTTTTAGATAAACAACCATAGCCTAGCACAGAAAAGCTTAAAATAAATGAAAAAATGATTAATTTTTTCCTCAAGATGGCCTTAAATGAGCTTTGGGATAGAGAGACTTGTGGCAAGATATAATTAAGGTATATTTTGGGGAAGAAATTGGATTATGGAAGAACTTTTAGAATTAAAGGCTTTACTCTTAAAAGGTGATATTAAAGGTTCACTGGCGATTGTAGAAGACCTTGAAGATATGAGCAAAAATGGGATTATTAGCACCATTCGTAGTTATGCTGTTATCTTATTACTTCATTTAATTAAACAACAGGCAGAAAACCGAACCACTCGTTCTTGGGATGTCTCCATTCGCAATAGTGTTAGAGAAATTCAACGCCACAATAAACGCCGAAAAGCAGCAGGATATTATTTAAGTGATGAGGAATTAACAGACACTTTAAACGATGCTTATCTTAATGCTTTGGATGCCGCTTCTTTAGAAGTCGAAGCAGGTCGGTATCAATCGGAGCAAATAGAAGCTATAATTGACAAAAATAAAATAGATCTCTTGCATAAGTATAGACAAAATAGGATAAAATAGTCCAAGAGTTGGTGGTGATTCGGTAGTAGTGATGGCGGCTTAATCCTTTGCCAGCTGTGCATTGTAGTCATGGATAAAATACCAGGGTAAGCTCATCTAATTTGGTATAAATTGTACTTGACAAAGATTTCTGAATAGGGTAATCAAATCGCCATAGCACCGTCCCGCACTGCCAGTACCCAGACTTAGCCGCTGCTACCTCTGTATAATTTATAATTAGCCTTAGTCTCACTGTTGTTGATGAAAATTAATGAGGAAATAGCTCATGGGTAAAGGTTTTGCTCCCGTTCTCCCCACCGGAAATAAAGCTCAACTAAAACCTGAGCTTCCTTTAACATCAATCAATGAAATTCAAGCTAGTTTATTGACTTATCTTCAAGATATTCCTGACCCAAGAGTGTCCCGAACCCAAAAACATTTATTAACCGATATTTTAGCCATTGCTATTTTAGCCGTTATAGCAGGAGCCGAAGGTTGGGAAGACAGGGAAAATTATGGACTCAGTAAGCAGTCTTGGTTATCTGAGTTTTTAGAATTACCTAATGGCATTCCTTCTGATGATACTTTTCGGCGGGTTTTTGAACGGATTAACCGGGAAGCTTTGGCCAAAGTTTTGTCTCAATGGCTACCCCATTTAATCGGTTCTCTTTCGGGGGAAATAGTTCCCATAGACGGGAAAAGTCTCAGAGGTTCTTACGACCGTAATCAAGGAATTAAAGCCTTGCATTTAGTGACGGCTTGGGCGGGGGAGCAGAAATTAGTTTTAGGACAAGTCAAGGTGGAAGATAAATCCAATGAGATTACTGCTATTCCCGCTTTACTAGAACTGTTAGACCTTCAAGGGGCAATTATCACCCTAGATGCTATGGGAACTCAAACGGCGATTATTAATCATATTCAAGCCAAAAAAGCTGACTACGTTGTCGCCCTTAAAGCTAATCATCCGACTCTTTATACTCAGGTCAAAAACTGGTTTGAGCAAGCTCAAGCACATCAATTTGATGGTATTCAATTTAGTTATGATTACC
>NZ_JAPZSZ010000304.1:0-18395 GCF_027532095.1 Microcystis sp. LE19-195.1E | reverse complement strand
TAAGCGTTTCCCTCAATTCTTCTTGTGTTCGCTTCTCTAGAATAGCTATTAGTTTTCCCGTATCTAAATTTACTAAAACCGCACAGTAATTTTTTTGTCCTTTGACTAGAGCGATTTCGTCAATTCCTAGTCTTTTTAATTTCGATAGGTCTGTCTCTGTAATTTCTTCAGCTATGTCCTCTATCATTCTTTGAATCTCTTCTTCCGTTACGTCATTTCTTCGACTAACATTTAAAATATCTCCTTCTTTTAATTGTTCGAGTATATTCTCGGCTAGTCTTTTCGTATAGGTTCGTTTCTTGGCGACAAAATCTAACTCTTCGCTAAAGGGTTTCTGACAATTATCGCACTTAAATTGACGACGATTAACCTGTAGGTACACTGGTTGTCCTGAGATTGGTAAATCTTTGACTAAATGTCGATGATTTTGGTGGAGTTTATCGCTCTCTAACCCACAACGAGGACAGGTTGCTTTTTGATTTTTCGATTCGATTCGGCAAACTATACCGATATTTTCTAGGTGTAGATAGCCTTGAATACAGGTTCCTTTTAGGTTCAAAAATTTGTCAAGTATCATAAGTAAAATAATCTCGTTTTTGGCTATTATATCAAATCTTAACTCAATTGTCTATCTTTTGGTATTAACCTGTTTGTGCCTTAAGTCTTTCCCTGTATGGATTTCAGCTACTTTTGAGCGTAGGCGCTCTCATCGAATTTTATTTTAAGTTAATTATTTGCATAACAAGTCCCGAAGAACCACTTTTGTCTCCCGAAGTACCGATCGATAGGATAATTGATCATCGGAACATCTGCTCTGAGAATATGTAGCTAATATCTAACTACCTCTTGCCTTTCCCTCTTCCATGAGTGCCTATCCTAACCAAGAAGTTAATTTTGTTTTATTACTTATGTCTCTCAATCGCCGTCAATTTATTGATCTTTTAGGTGCTACCCTTGGCACAGCCACTCTTGCCGGTTTTAACCCTGCCGCTTTTGCCGCTACCGGTCCCTATAGTCTTATTCCCCTACCCTATAGCTATGATGCCCTAGAACCTTATATTGATAAGGAAACGATGCAATTTCATCACGATAAACACCATGTTGCCTACGTTAATAATCTCAACCTGGCAGTGGCAAAATATCCAGAATTGCAGAAAAAAACAGTAGTAGAATTAATTAAAAATCTTGACTCTTTGCCCGCCGATATTCGCACCACTATCCGCAATAATGGCGGCGGCGATCTTAATCATACGATGTTTTGGCAGATTATGTCCCCCGATGGCGGTGGCGAAGCAACAGGAGAAATAGGGGCGGCAATAATCGCTAAATTTGGCAGTTTCGAGGAATTTAAAAACGCTTTCAACCAAGCTGGTACTAAACTTTTTGGTAGTGGTTGGACATGGTTGGTTTTAAATAAGTCAGGACAACTGGAAATTACCAGCACTGCTAACCAAGATAGCCCCCTAATGATGGGATTACAGCCAATTATGGGCAATGATGTCTGGGAACACGCCTATTACTTAAAATATCGTAATCAACGGGCTGAGTATTTAAAACAGTGGTGGAATGTGGTTAACTGGGAGGAGGTAAATCGCCGCTATCTTCAGGCAAAAGCTTAACCATGTCAACTTTTACGGTAACAGTTCCCGCTACCACTGCTAATATTGGGCCCGGCTTCGATTGTCTCGGAGCGGCCTTAACCCTATATAATCAGTTTACTTTTACCCTGCTGCCGGCAACGACAGCTAACCCTGTCAGCATTATTGTCAAGGGAACTGAATCAGCTAAAGTTAGCCAAGGTGCTGATAATTTAATCTACACTTCTTTTTTGCAAGTTTATCAAAAAATAGGACAGAATCCGCCCCCTATCGCCATCGAGATCGGTTTAGGGGTTCCTCTGGCTAGAGGTTTAGGTAGTTCTGCCACTGCTATTATCGGTGGGTTAGTGGCTGCTAATCAATGCGCGGGAAATCCTTTATCTATGGGGGAAATCGAAGCATTAGCGATCGCCTTGGAGGGCCATCCGGATAATGTGGTGCCAGCTTTGCGGGGTAACTGTCAGCTATCGGCAGGATATAGCACAAATTGGGCTATTTGTCAAGTATTTTGGCAAAAAAATCTCATTCCCGTCCTAGCGATTCCCGATTTTGAACTGGCTACGGAAAAAGCTCGGGCGGTTTTACCCGAAAAAATTAGCCGTCAGGAGGCAATTTTCAATATTTCCCGCTTGGGTTTATTATTGCGGGGATTGGAGACGGGTAACGGCGATTGGCTGAGAATTGCCCTAGAGGATAAACTGCATCAACCCTATCGCCAATCTTTGATCCCGGGTTACGAAAAGGTGAAAAAAGCCGCCATTAACGCGGGTGCTTACGGGATGGTAATTAGTGGCGCAGGTCCGAGCCTATTAGCTTTAACTAACCCCGACAATGCCCAAAAAACAGCAACAGAGATGAAAAATGCTTGGCAGCAAGTGGGGATTAACTCTGAGGTGAAAATTTTAGCTTTAGATACCCTAGGGGCGCAAGTAAACTGTTAAGCCTCCAATTTACCGGTTAAGAGTCCCGGGCAGATTGGTTGGGGTGCGGGGAAGTGGGGTGTGGGGAAGTGGGGAGCTTTTCAGTGAACAGTAATCAGTAATCAGTGAAAAGACAGCAGTGTTAGGATAAAAATAAATATAAATAATTATTAAGAAAATGACGCGAATTACCGTTATTGGTGCAGGGATTGGCGGACTAACGGCGGCGGCATTATTGGCGCGTCGAGGTTATCAAGTCACAGTATATGATCAGGCGCTTGTCCCCGGAGGTTGTGCCTCGACTTTTTCCCGTCGGGGTTTTACTTTTGATGTGGGGGCAACTCAAGTGGCAGGATTAGAAGTAGGGGGCATTCATCAGCGCATTTTTGCCGAATTAGGGATAGATTTACCCGATTCTGTCCCCTGTGATCCCGCCTGTGCCGTTTTTCTGCCGGGGGAAACCACTGCGATTAACGTCTGGCGCGATCGGCAAAAGTGGCAAGAGGAAAGACAAAAACAATTTCCGGGCAGCGAACCTTTTTGGCAATTATTACAAAAACTCTTTCAAGCAAGTTGGCGTTTTCAAAGTCGCGATCCAGTTTTACCCCCGCGCAACTGGTGGGATTTAGGGCAATTAATCGCCGCTTTGCGTTTAGATACTGCCATTACCTTCCCCTTTACTTTGATGACTGTGGGCGATGCTCTGCGATTATACGGCTTAGAGAGGGATAAACGCCTAAAAACCTTTCTGGATCTCCAGTTAAAGCTTTATTCCCAAGTTACTGCCGATGAAACCGCTTTACTTTATGCCGCCACCGCTTTAGCAGTTTCTCAGTCTCCCCAAGGTTTATCCCACCTTCAGGGTAGTATGCAAGTATTAAGCGATCGCCTAGTAACAGCTTTGGAAAAATACGGCGGTAAATTGCAAATGCGCCACACAGTGGAAAAAATACTGACAGAAAAGGGAAAAGCCACGGGAATTATCGTCAGAAATCAAAAAAATGGTCAAATATATCCAGAAATGGCCGATGAGATTGTGGCTAATATCCCGATCCAAAATTTACCACAATTAATCGATCGCGAAGCCATTCCCAGTCTTTATCACCGGAGAATCGAAAAACTTCCCCCCGCATCCGGTGCTTTTGTGGTTTACTTAGGAGTCGATCGCGCTGCTATTCCCCCCGATTGTCCTCCCCATTTGCAATTCCTCTACGATGACGATGGCATAATCGGCGAAAATAACTCTTTGTTTGTTTCCGTGAGTAAAGAAGGGGATGGTCGCGCTCCAGTGGGAAAAGCGACGATTATTGCTTCTTCCTTCACCGATACCAGTCTTTGGTGGCGAAAAGGAGAAGATAATTATCAGCAATTAAAAGCAGCATACACCCAAGAGGCGATCGAGCGTCTCGGTAATTATTTCCATCTTAGTCCTGATCACATCGTTCACATCGAATCAGCTACACCTCGCACTTTTGAACGGTTTACGGGGCGAAATCAGGGCATTGTCGGCGGTATTGGTCAAAGACTGTCCACTTTTGGCCCTTTTGGCGTAGCGACGCGCACTCCGATCCCCCATCTTTGGTTAGTGGGAGATTCCACCCATCCGGGAGAAGGTACTGCCGGAGTCAGCTATTCGGCACTAACGGTAGTTAGACAGATTGAAAATCAATAGACCTCTTGTAAAAATCAAAAATTGTTGTTAGGGTTAGGAGTCAGTAGTCAGTAGTCAGGAGAATTAAGAATGGATAATAATCAATTAAATAGTATATTTACAGATTTTATGCCATTTAATCCTTATTTTTGCCGTTTTTAAACCCTCAAAAATTAATTATGCAAGAGCTTGAATTATTAGCTTCTAGTTAGCAGGAAGTGGGGAAGTGGGAAGTGGGGAAATTGAACTAAAACCCCAAAACCCCAATCCCCAACGCCTAAAACCTGTCTTCTATCTCCTGTCTCCTGTCTCCTGACTCCTGACTCCTGATCACTGTTATAAAGCGCCAGCTGCCGTGCGATCGAGTATTCCTGATCCTAGATGAGAGGTAATATTAATTGCTTGCAGGACCGGTTGAGAGTCAACTCCTTTGGCATAATCGATAACACTAACCGCGCCATTTCCCTGTTTAATATTCCAGAAATTGGCGGGTTTTAAACCCAATAAATAACAAAGAATCACCTTATTAATGGCATCGTGAGCTACTACCATAATTGTCTGAGGTCGATCGCTATTACTATAGGTTTTAACGATTTGCTGCCAACAAGCGATCGCTCGATCCCAAACTTCCTGTAAATTCTCCCCTTCCGGCATTTGCACGGTTTCTGGGGCATTTTTCCAGTCTTCTAACATCCCGGGGAAACTCGCTTCAATTTCCTCCTCTAATTTACCTTCCCAAAGTCCGTGACAGATTTCTGTCAGATCCACTTGGGTATCTAAGGTGACATTGGGGTGATATTGCAGGATAATTTGGGCAGTTTCCTTGGGACGGGACAAAGGACTGGTGACAGCGTGATTGATCGCCGTTTCTCGCAGAAATTCGGCGGCTTTCTCAGCTTGAGCTTTGCCATTATCATTGAGAGGAATATCGCGCACACCTTGAAAACGTTTATCCCGATTCCATTGGGTTTCTCCGTGACGCACCAGCAGCAGCCTCGAACCTTGGAAAGGAGGACGCGGTGGGGGTAAAGCTATCCCTAGGTGTGCCGTTTGATTGAGGGATTCCACCTGGACAGGATCACCAAAATTACGCGTAAAATTGAGAACATTAACGCAACAGTTAGATTGTTGTAGGGAATGGTATAAGGAAACCGGAATACCAATGGCACTGAGAATTAAACAGCGATTAATGCCGTTATGGGCAACAATGAGGATAGTTTTGCCCTCGTGTTGGGGAATAATTTCTCGCCAAAAATCTTGGGCTTGTTGATAGAGGGAGAGAACGGGATAATGTTCTTGACCATCGGGCAGTATCATCTTAAATTCGTGAGGTTTTTGCTGCCAATCCCGATATTCTTGGGGGTATTGAGCTTTTACCTCCTCTTTGACCATATTTTCCCAGATAGGCAGATCGATTTCTAGTAACTGGGAAGTGGGTTGAATGACGGGAGAGTTATTTAAACGAGACTGAATCACCTCAGCAGTAGATTTGGCTCTTTGGAGAGGACTACAGTAAAAAGCGGCGATATCGATTTGACTGAGGGCATTTCCTACTTTTTCCGCGTCCAGATGGCCTTTTTCCGTCAAAACCGAGCCATCACTGCGACCTTGTATTTTCTGCTCTGCGTTATAACTGCTTTGTCCATGACGAACAATAATCACACGGGTAGCCAAGCGGTTCAGTCTCCTTAACTAAAAGTCTCAATATCAGATTACAGGCGATCGGGATCGGAGTACAAATCAGTGATCAGTAATCAGTAATCAGTAATCAGTGTAGCGCATTTGTACTAAAATATCGCCTACAGTTTCAAGGCAGCACAGCATATCAAAACTTCCTGATATAACAATCTCTTTGGGATCAAGGGTTTGGCGGTTTTGTCAAGAAATCATGACAAGGTACTTGGTCAAAATCGGAATCTTACTGTTTAATAGGTATTTATAACAAGCGATTCCCTTGATCCCCATCGAGTGGATCTCTCGTTCACACAGCAATCGATGAGTAGTTAGAAGGATTACCCAGATAACTGCTTTTGCAAATGCTCAAAAACATTTGCCGTCGTAACTAATCGGAGAGTGTCAACTCATGGTCCCAGAATACCCACCCTTAGATGAGATGACCTTGCGGCAACTGCGACGAGTTGCCAGTCAATACAGCATCTCTCGTTACAGTCGGATGCGGAAAACGCAATTAATTGAGGCAATTACCCAAGCTATGGGAGTAAGCGGCAATTTTAAATCTATTATTAAAGAGGAAAAACCAGTGGAAGCAGCAAAATTTGAATTAGGTCAAGCTAACCCGATCGAAGACATCCTAGGTTCAGTGGATGATGGTTTAGGAGATCTGCCCGGTGGCTACGGTGAAAATCGCATCACCCTCCTACCTCGCGATCCTCAGTGGGCCTATGCTTACTGGGATATCCCCAACGAATCAAAAGAAGATCTACGTCGTCAAGGGGGACAACAGTTAGCCCTGCGTCTTTATGATGTCACCGATATCGATCTCAATAGCCAAGGCGCGCATAGCGTCCAAGAATATCTCTGTGATGAATTGGCCCGGGAATGGTATTTACCGATTCCGGTCAGCGATCGAGATTATGTTATCGATATCGGTTATCGTTGTGCTGATGGTCGTTGGTTAGTTTTGGCCCGTTCTCCTTTAGTGCGGATTCCTCCCGTCTATCCTTCCGACTGGATTGAAGATGTTTTTGTCACCGTTAACTGGGAAGAAGAACTGGTGGGTAAAACTGTTTACGAACTCGTTCCCCCCAGCAAACGCTACGGCAGCAGCGCCGGAACCACGGGAAGCCCTATATACGACCAAATTTTCGAGAGTGTCGGCGATATGGAGGCCCTACGGGTGGCTGGGTCCTTGTTTGGTTCCATGCAGCACGTCGCCGGTTCCGTACCGATGTCGGAAGTGATCAGTTCTTATGTATTCCCCTCCGGGGTTGGTATGTGGGCAGTTCCCACGGTATCGGGACTAACCGCTTCCGGTATCGGCATGACTGCTTCTGGTATCGGTATGGGTGCTTCGGAAACCCTACAACGTCCGCGCAAATTCTGGTTAGTTGCCGATGCCGAATTAATCGTCTATGGTGCCACCGAACCCGATGCCACCGTAACTATCGGTGGTCGTCCGATTAAACTCAATTCCGATGGCACTTTCCGCTATCAGATGTCCTTCCAAGACGGTTTAATCGATTATCCGATTATGGCCGTGGCCGCCGATGGTGAACAAAATCGTTCTATCCACATGAAATTTACCCGGGAAACCCCCTCTCGCAATACCAACACTAAAGACGAGGCGGTTCTAGAATGGTTGTTCTAGATTGGGTTTTCTAACGTTACCAAAGCCAAACCAATTACTTCCCCCTAACTGAGATTTAGTTAGGGTCTGCTGAAAAAGTAGGGGCGAAGCATTCGGGCAATAACCTATCGGTGAAACCGGAGATTTTCTATCCGAATGCTTCGCCCCTACAGGACGCGGGCCGATGAAGACGCCAGGTTTTGAAGCACGATTCTCTCAAAATCTTGCACCTGTGGGAGCAAGAAAAGCCACAAAACCCTTACCATGCCTACATTTCACATTTATTCAGCCAGCCCTAGTTAGGGGATTTTTTTCGAGAAGATAACGGCAAGCTACCGAGGGGGTTGCTTGCCGTTATCAACTTCTATTCCCAAATCTGACAGCTTAGATCGCCCGATTTTTGGGAAAGACGCAGATTTTCACCGTAATCGACGGGAACATCGATCACCGTGGGCACCTCTTGCCGGAAAGCATCCTCTAGTATTGGGATCAAATCCTGAGCAGATTCCACCCGATAGCCTTTTAATCCCATACTTTCGGCAAATTTAACAAAATCGGGATTACCAAACTTAATAAAAGAAGAGGTCCCAAAATAGTTTAACTGCTTCCATTCGATTAAACCGTAACCGCCATCATTAAAGATGAGAGTGACGAAGGGAGTTCCCACCCGCAAAGCTGTCTCCAATTCCTGACAATTCATCATAAAACCGCCGTCTCCCGTCACCGCCACAATGCGCTTATCGGGATAAACTAACTTAGCGGCGATCGCACCAGGGATAGCAATACCCATAGCGGCGAAACCGTTAGAAATAATGCAAGTATTGGGACAATCGGAGTGATACTGGCGCGCCATCCACATTTTATGAGCGCCCACGTCACAAATAGCGATATCTTCCGGTCCCATCACCTGACGCAGATCGTAGATCAATTTTTGTGGCTTGATCGGAAAACCCGTATCATTGGCATAAGTTTCGTAATCGGCCCGAATTTCCGTCTTTAATCCCGCGGTGACAGGAGTTGGTTTATTCTGGCGATCGGCCCGTTTGAGGATATCGATGAGAGAATCGGTGATATCACCCACCACTTCCACCACCGGGGCATAACTGCTGTCAATTTCCGCCGGAGTCATGCCGATGTGAATAATCGGTAATTTCCCGTCTGGATTCCATTTTTTCGGGGAATACTCGATTAAATCGTAACCAACAGCGATAATTAAATCACTGCGCTCGAAGGCACAACTAATCAAATCCCGTTGCTGTAATCCTACCGCCCAAAGAGCCAGAGGATGGGTATAGGGAATCACCCCCTTACCCATAAAAGTGTTAGCCACAGGGATATTCAAGGCCGTGGCGAATTCCGTTAAAGCCTCACTAGCATTAGCGCGAATTGCCCCATTTCCCGCCAAAATCAAGGGATTTTTCGCTTTAGAAATCACCGCCGCCGCCATGTTCAAAGTCCGGTAGGAAGCGTAAACTTTTTCCTGACTATCGAGGGGCAAGGGATGACCATCGGCAGCCATAGCGGCGATATTTTCGGGAAGATCAATATGAACTGCCCCCGGTTTCTCACTTTGTGCGGTTTTAAAGGCTCTCCGTACCACTTCTGGGGTGATACCCGGCCGCACGATTTGTTTATTCCATTTCGTCACCGGGGCGAACATGGCCACCAGATCCAGGTATTGATGGGATTCAATGTGCATCCGATCGGTTCCCACCTGGCCGGTGATGGCCACTAAGGGCGCCCCATCGAGGTTAGCATCGGCTACCCCTGTCATCAGGTTAGTCGCCCCCGGTCCTAAAGTGGAGAGACAAACCCCCGCTTTTCCCGTCAAGCGTCCATAGACATCGGCCATAAAAGCGGCGCCCTGTTCGTGACGGGTGGTGATAAATTTGATCGAGGAGTTTTTTAGGGCTTCCAAAACATCGAGGTTTTCTTCCCCGGGTAGCCCAAAAATATACTCGACCCCTTCATTCTCTAGACATTTAACTAGAAGTTCGGCTGTGTTTAATTCCCCCATAGTTCCCTCCTGTAGAGCTTACTTCATCAGTAAAGTCTCTAGAGATAGTTCATCCCGGCGGATTGAGGTTGTTGCGCTCAACTCGTCGGGATGATATCAGTAGACTATATGTACCAATGTAGCTGACTAAAATTTTGTTTAAGTCTATCCATATACCATTGTGACTTAGATCTTGACCCTTGGCAGATTATTTATTAGCACAATTGGGGAAAATTTTTTTTAGGCCGTTAATTCTTCGGCGGCGTGAGCTAGTTGGGCGGCGACTTTGGCTAAATAGGGACGACTTAACCACCAGATAAAGGGGGACAGCCAACCCCGCAGAGTGACAGAATAGGAAATATAACTACCACAGAGGGTTGATTCCACTTGGTAGGTCATTTTCTGTTCCATGCCGGGGATAGCGAGAACTCTTAGGCTGAGGAGTTCCCCGGGGCGAACATTTTCCACGAAAACCCGGACAGGAATGGGAGTCAGACGGGTGACAGCTTGATAGATTAACCCCGGTTTAGCGATTAAACCCAAGGGAACATCAGCCTTGGCGATCAAAGGATGCCAAGAGACATCGGCCACATTGATTAATTTTTGCCAGAGGACATCGACGGGGGCGGTACTGACCACCCGATAGGTTTTGTAGAGTGAAAACTTACAGAATAGTCTGCCTTTGGCCGCTACAATCCTTAAGGAAAAATTGAGAATCACCGATTGCCTCCCGCAAAAATAATCTAGGGAATCTTCTATTTTGACATACCCCACGTCCGTTTACGGACGTGGATTCTTCTCGCATCACTGCTGTGAATTTATGGCTCAACGAGTCCACTTGAATTAGATTCCTGGCGAAATCCCACCCAGAGGTGGTTCTCTCCTCAGACTTTCGCAACCTTACAGAAGCCTGTTTTCGGAGTCCCCTACGATACAGTTCCAAACCTCTAAAATACTTGGTTTCTCTGGTACTTGGTGCTGAGAATTTTACCTATAGGAGCATTCCCCTAGAGAACCCCATAACTCTAGTTTTCAAGGTGCGTTCATCGGTTGATGACTGGGTTTTTTAAGCGGTTGCTTACCCGGCCCCCTATTCTTAATAGCATACATCCTATAAAGTCGCCCTCAAAGGGCGAGGCTTTAAACCCAATTTTTCGGTAAAAAATAAATGGCTTTCCGGCAGTGTGCGCTTTTGATAATTGTCAATTATATGAATAGATTGATAAAGCTTGTTCTCAAGCCACTAAAAGCCTATCAGTTCTTTGTGTGATCAGTTTAACTTACTATAGAAGCGATCAATCTTTGTGTCCTCTGTGTCTGGAGTGGTTCCTTCCACTCCCTCGCCAGCAGGACTGTATCTTAGAATACATTTTACCCACCAAACCTAAGATAGCCTGGTTCTTCGGTTTGTGTTATGCCATGGATGGGGTTACAAGGGATGAAAACCCTATATAGAGTTGGCTGAATAAATCTAATTTTTTCGATAAAAGCGGCAGGGTTAAAACCAGCAAGAGTGGCTGTGCCAAGGGTAGCACCTAAAAGATAAAAAAATTGACGGCGATCGAGAGACATATTCTCAGAGCAGATGTTCCGATGATCAATTATCCTATCGATCGGTGCCTTGGCAAAGAAAAGTTTTTATTTTTACCTGTCCGCTATAAGATGTCAAATTTTTTGAGTAATTGCTGGGGGATTTAAAAAAATTTGTTTACTCAAATTAAGAGTTAAATTTGGAAGGTTTCTAGAGCGCGTTTTTTCTCAAGTTGGGATGGGATTTTTCCCATCCCCACACTTGTCAATTTATCGTTTTTGTTTGAATTGAGAACCGATGCCCAAAAGTCCTAAACCCAATAATCCTAAAATTGCCGAAGGTTCGGGAACCGGTGTAGCACTGGGAGTGACATTGATGTTATCAAACTGATGAAACGGAGATGCCTGAATCCATTGAACAGATACTAAATTAGTGAAGCTAGAATTAAAGGTAAAAGTTTCTAGGGTACTAAGAATTGCATCGGTAGTAAAAGATTGGGTAACGATGCTAGAATCTGCCTTTATTCCTGTAAAATTGACAGTCACACTATTATTACCAAGGAGGCTAGTTAGTTGAATAGAATTTAAGTCAAATAAGCCTCCGCCATTTTGGTTTAATCTGGTGATTCCATCACTCGTATCATTGAATAAGGCGGTAGAACCAGGGTAACGAAATTCCTGAGTGCCAAAAAATGCAAAGGGAAAAGGAGTAGACAGGTTACCTAGGGTAAAACCGTCTTCGGTATAGGTAAAACCGACATTATTAGCGACTGAGTTATTTTGTTCTAAGCTTTGAAAATCGATAATTACAGCTTGGGCGGCTTGCAAAGGGGTTAGGATGGCTAGAGTTGCCCCCGCTACCAATAAGCAATGCTTACCCCCCCGCATTTTTAATTATTTTTGTTAATGTTTGCGCCATGAAAACCTCTTCTTTGGTATGGTTTCCTCGATTATATAATTGTATTTTTCAAAAGACTGCTACTGCCTGCTACCAATAAGTAATGCTTACTCCCCCCGCATTTTTAATTATTTTTGTTAATGTTTGCGCCATGAAAACCTCTTCTTTGGTAGGGTTTCTTCGATTGTATAATTGTCTTTGCCTCTCTTGGATATTGGCTGAAAAATGTTCACAATGTCACATTATGGGCGCAAGCGTTGCGCCCCTACATTACACAATGACCTCAAATACTTTTTCAGCAAGCATTTATTACCATAAACGATAAAAACTTTTCAACAAATGCGGCGGAATTTTTAGATAATAACCAATAATAACTAATTGATTAACTAAGGTAGTTTTGCCAACTCCTAATGTTTGCCAACGTCTTGCCGAGGTAATCACCGCGGCAGAAACTATGGCTATTTTACCCCTTTTTTTCAATCTTTGTATTAATTCAAAATCTTCCATAATTGGCAACTCAGGAAAACCGCCCAAATCTGCCAATATTGAGGCTTTTAAAAATATTCCTTGATCTCCGTAGGGAAGAGAAAGCCAGCGAGAACGCCAATTAACTAATTTTTCCACTAAACGCAGGGATTTTTCCTCTCCATCAATTTTTAATTCAAAGGCCCCCGCTACTATCCCAGATTGGGATAAAGTATCGATAATTTGTTCTTGAAATTCCTGGGGAAGTAAAGTATCTCCGTGCAGAAATAACAAAATATCTCCTTTGGCTATTTTGGCTCCTAAATTCATCTGAAATGCACGACCTTTTCTGGGTGAAATAATTACTTTCGCTCCCAATTGTTCGGCTATTTCTCTAGTTTTATCGGTACTTCCCCCATCGACAACAATAATTTCTACCCCCGCACCTATCTGTTTTAACGTTGCGGCAATTCTTAACTCCTCATTAAGAGTCGGAATGATAATACTAAGATAATTCATCAGGTTTTGCGCTAACTAAAGTCACAGGATTTAGGGGCGACCATCGGGTAAATTTTCCTACAGATACCGAGGGATTGACTGGGATTTTTAATAACTGTTTTTCCTGTAGAAAAGTTAAACATTGCTGCCAGTTCTTCAGAGTGGCTAAAGCTGCCGTCAAAAGTCGATGCCAAATTAGGTTACACTTCATCTTTATGGGAAACGAAACTCTGTTCTAAGATAGGTGGGACAATGCCGAATATTAAAGGAGACGATGGTGCGCTCAAAACCATCTTCAGCAATAGTAAAATTATCGCAGTGGTCGGGCATTCCGAGAAATCGAGCCGCGCCAGCTATCAGGTGGCCAAATTCCTGCAAGCGGTGGGTTATCGAGTCTATCCTGTCAATCCTATGGTCAAGCAAATTGACGGTCAAAGCTGCTATCCTTCTCTAGAGGCTATCCCCGAACCTGTGGATATTGTTAACGTTTTTCGTCATCCTGATTATCTACCCGAAATTGTCGAGTCAGCTATTGCTATTCGGGCTGCTACCCTTTGGACACAATTGAGAATTTATCACCCAGTTGCCGAAAAAAAAGCGATCGAGGCGGGTTTAAACGTGATTATGGATGCTTGTATCCAGATAGAATATCAGCGTCTATTTGCCTAAAACAAAACCCCACCATGGGTGGGGTTTCGGGTTTAATTTAGGAAATCCTAGAAGGTAAAGGTTCCGCGGAGAGTGCCAATCCACTCGTTACCAGTGCCTTTGAACTGTTCAGGTGCAGAAATCCAGATGACACCGGGGGTGATAGAAATATTGTCGGTGACTTGGTACTTGTAGAACAATTCAACGTGGTAGGGAACGATGTTAGATACTTTTAGCCCCATGTCTCGGAAGCTTAAGTGACCGATGTAGGGCTGCGCACCAGCAAACAGACCTAAGATATTTCCTTCTTTACCCAAGTCGGGGAAGGCAATACCAGCACCGTAGGTCCACACTTCCGCATCACCGAGACCGAGTAAACGCACGGTGGAGTAGGAACCGAAGGCACTCAAGCTGGCGAAACCAATATCCACTGCACCGGTTAAACCGTAGCTATTGGATACTTTGGCTCCGAAGTTGAAGAAACCGACTTCATCCTGTAGGGTGACGTCTCCAGGAGGGTTGCCGTTGACGTTGAGCAGGGTATTTAACTGAGTTTGGGAAAGGTTAGCAGCGGAAGTACCCGTTACACCGAAGGAACCACCGTTACCGAAGATGGCGGTATCGGCACCTTGGTAAGCGTTAACGTAGGTGAAGCCGACGTTGAGGAAGTTAAAGAGGTTAGCGTTAATCTGTGCTAGAGCGGCGTAATCTCCGTTAAAGAGACCATTACCCGGGTTAGGATTGGCCGCAGAACTAGAGCCACCACCACCGGCTAAGTAACCCAAGGATAGGGAGGTCGGACCGACAATGCTTTGGAGGAAGCCTAACTGTAGGCTAACACCGGCCCCAGAACCACCACCGATACGGTAGATGGGGTTTTCGGAAGCGAAGGTCGAAAGCGCACCATTACCACCGTCGAAGTCTTCAAAGAAGGGATTAGTGGTGGGAACGAAGTCATTCCAAATACCGCCCCAAGCGGCGACGTAGGTATTGAAGCGACCAAAATAACCTAAGTCAATCGGGGTATAGTAGGCCAACCAGTCGAGAACCACATTGCTACCGTTACCGGCCGCGGTCCAAGTTTGGAATAGGGAAGGGCTTTGCAGATTATCGAATCTGACGGAAGCGGGATCACCATTTTGTAGTGTGGTGGTCGATTTGTAATCAAATCCGAAGGGAGTGGCACTACCCGCCGCTAAACGAGTTTTCAGTACGTCCTGACCGGTGAAGCTCGTGTTTAACAGCAAACGAGCGCGGTATTGCATGGCGGCCTGGGAGGCGGGGCTACCAGCACCGACCGTATCGGTGACAGCGAAAATAACTTCCCCAGCTAATTTGGTGGTGGTGGAGAATTGGTTATTTTCGAGGAAAGACACCCGGCTTTCTAAGTTATCAACTCTAGCTCCCAAGGCCGCTAATTCGGCCTGGAACTCATCCATCAAGCGCTTGAGGGCATCTAAGTCTTCCTTGAGGACGTTGACACCATCTTGAATTAAACGTTCCATGACGTTTAAGCAAGCGTTTAAACCAGCCGCAAATTCCCAACGGGTTAAAGCTCGGTCGCCGCGGAAGGTGCGATCGGGATAACCAACAATACAACCATAGCGTTCAACTAAACTTCTTAAAGCCTCGAAAGCCCAAGCGGTGGGGGAAACATCCCGCAGTTGGTTAACGCTGGTGACTTGATCGATGGTGTTGCCCTGTACGGGTGCCACTTGACCTTCGTTACCGTACTGTTCGATCTGATTGAGTAATTCGCCAGTTCCTGCAGCGTTGTCCTGAACTTGAGCGATTTCTAGATTGTTAAATTCGGTAGAAACACTGGTAGATTTGGCGGGATCGAAGCTACTAGCATTAGCGGAAGCTACTAGGGTAGCCCCTAAAATCGCTGGGCTAACCAGCAATGATTTCCAGAACATTCTTAACATGATGGTTTTTTCCTCACACCTTATAGGTTGACTACACAGTTTGACGACGCATATAGCCTTTCTATTCTTTTGCCATTATACACAATTTAATTACTTAGGGAAAGATGCGATCTCATTTTTTTTCCCTTGACCAGTTGAAAAAGTGGCCACCCTGTCGCTCCTAACGGCACTTAAACAAAAACTAAAGTAGGTTAGAATCCTTACACAGAGAAAACTTAAGCTCATACAACGGGCTCGTCTAGACGAGTCGGGCAAGGTTCTGTGATTTTGATAACGGCCACTGAACTGGGTTGTTGTCAGGTTAATTGATGATTTCTCTGGTGGCACTCTTAATATGGAGTGATGTCTAATGGGCAAAACTTAACGCCGATAAAAACAGAGACAAGACCATGAAAAAAAGAAAGATAGCCAATACACTGCGTAAAGCCTTGCTAGAAGATGGCAAGATGGAACGCGCTCTCTATGAATACGAATTAGAAGAACACATAGACTACTGGTACGAAGGTCTCAAGTCCGACCGTGATCAGTTTGTCTTTGCCGTCACGGAAAACTCCGGTGATGTGGCAATGGTATTGATTACGCCGGGTAAAACTATCTATGTCAATGAGGAGGCGAGAGAGAAACTAGCTAAATTCTGGATAAAAGCTTATGAGAATAATATAAATCAACTCATTCCCATGATGGCAGAGAATTTGGCCAATGATATTATCTCGGTGACAGGCGTTAAAATGGTGTCCCCAAACCAGAAGCGACGCTGGGTTAGTTTGCGCCCGTAGAGTTAAAGTCAAGAAAGGCTCACTTAGGAAAAAATTGGTATTAGTTCTGGTTCTGGGGTTCCCAGATGACGGGAAACCCCCAAAAACTATCCGCCCTTACCAATTGCTCGGTAAGGGCGGTGTAGCGGGTCATCGGAATCGACACCAGACTGCCGGAAGGAACTCCAGCTAGTCTAAATCTTGTTTAGACGTGGGGGTCTAGAGAACAGCCCCGGCGCACAGCCGGCTATTGTCGATTAGGAGACCCATGCTTTTACTACTTTCTACCATCGACATCACCTCCTGTATCCCTTAACGGATTGATTATCAAATTTATCTGTAATTAGCTTAACGCAGCTGTGCGGAAAAAATCAAGGCCGGCAGCTAAAAATTTTTTCGGCAGGCTTAGTTGGCCCCCAAAATGTAGGTGAAGATAGGAAGCGTGCAGATTCTTACCTTGCCACCCTTCGGCATTGATCTCACTTTTGGGGAATGCTTGCAGTTGATAAATCGGTGCGTCGCTCACCCCGCTTAATTGGGAGCGATGGAATTCATGGCCGCGCACTGGTTGACCTGCTTTGAGCAGGATCGTCTCCTGTTTGGCGATGGCTTGCCGATAACCTAGGGTTAATTTCGGGGACATTATAGCAGATTGGGGGATTATTTGCAACATAGAATGGTTTTTTTGCTCAAAATCAACTATTTTGTCACATAAATACATTAATCCCCCACATTCGGCGTAGGTGGGCATTCCAGAGGCGATCGCTTTTCTCACCTGAGTTAAGATAGGGGTGTTAGCTGCTAATTCCGGGGCAAAGATTTCGGGAAAACCGCCACCAAAGTACAACCCTTGCAGGTTTTCGGGCAAATTTGCCCCTTGCAAGGGACTCCAAAAGATTAATTCCGCGCCTAAATTGGCTAAAATATCGAGATTATCGGGATAATAAAAGTTAAAAGCCTTATCTCTGGCAATACCGATACGGATAGGGGGAAAAAGCTTATTTGCTCTTGGGGGATTTTTCGGGTTCTCTTGGGGAGAAATAGTGAGTAAAGGCAAGAGAATGTCCCAATTAAAGCAGTTTTGGGCAATAGAAGCCAGTTGATCTTGCAGTTGCCTGATTTCTCCTAGTTCATCCCTGGGAACCAATCCTAGATGGCGATCGGGAATTGTCAGGGAATCTTGACGACGCAAAACCCCGACAATCGGCATATTGATCGATTCTAGGGCGGTTTGCAGTAATTGCAGGTGGCGATCGCTGCCAACCCGATTGAGGATAACTCCGGCTAGATGGAGATTTTTGTCTAAAGATTGATAACCGCGGACAATAGCGGCGACAGAGGTAGATAAACGACTACAATCGATAACTAACAGCAGAGGAAGCCCTAAAATACGGGCAATATGGGCGGTACTGGCATAGTCGGGAAATTGAGTATCGCTTAATTGAATACCATCAAATAGCCCCATTACCCCTTCAATCAGAGCATAATCGACATTTTGACAATGTTGGGCAAAACAGGTTTTTACATAGTCTTCAGAAGTTAAAACCGGATCGAGATTGCGACAGGGGCGACCGGTAAAATGACTATGGAACATGGGATCGATATAATCGGGCCCGACTTTAAAAGATTGCACTCGATCGCCACGACTGATTAAATAGGCCAAGATTGCCAGAGTAATCGTAGTTTTACCGACTCCGCTTCTTTCTCCTGCGATGATCATCGAAAATTTTGGGTCTGAAACCCCGTCGTTCTACGACGGCTTTACCGTCAAATATTAGCGCATTTACACGATATATGCTAGAATGCGGGATATGGAAAAAGCCTATTCGTTCCGATTTTACCCCACACCAAAACAAGAGTCGCTATTGCGGCGCACTTTGGGCTGTGTAAGATTAGTTTACAATAAAGCTCTCCATCTCAGAACACAAGCTTGGTATGAAAGACAAGAAAGAGTAGGCTACGCTCAAACTTCTTCAATGTTGACCGATTGGAAAAAACAAGAAGAATTAGACTTTTTAAACGAAGTAAGCTGTGTACCTTTACAACAAGGGTTAAGACATTTACAAACAGCTTTCACTAATTTCTTTGCTGGTCGTACTAAGTATCCTAACTTTAAGAAAAAACATCAGGGAGGAAGTGCCGAATTTACCAAATCAGCCTTTAAATTTAAAGACAAACAAATCTATTTAGCCAAATGCACA
>NZ_JAPZSZ010000025.1:0-5805 GCF_027532095.1 Microcystis sp. LE19-195.1E | reverse complement strand
AACTCGATTGTCTATCTTTTGGTATTAACCTGTTGATGCCTTAAGTCCTTCCCTATATGGATTTCAGATACTTTTGAGTGTAGGCGCTCTCATCGAATTTTATTTTAAGTTAATTATTTGCATAACAATTCCCGAAGAGCCTCGATTATTTTTTCCCATACTTGCTAATTCCTCGATCAGATTAGTCCAGTCAACCGAGGCAAAATCTTCCCGTCGTAATTGGTTAACGGTTGTCTCGATCCATAGCTGAAAATCTCGATCGTATAAGCTGATCTTCGAGATCGGTATTTGAGCGGTCATGGGAGGTAAACAGTAAAAACAATCCAACTCTATTCTACAATCAAAAATTAATTTTTCTAAAATCCTAGATCGGCTTTGGCAATTTTGGCCGCCGCTAATACTTCCTCATCGGGTAATTCTCGCCAGTCGGTCGCACCTATTTCAGCATAGAATTTTTGATCGTAGGCGCGAGTACGAATTACTACCGGCATAGGGACCGCATGACCTAAAACTAAAGCTTGTTGTTTTGAGTCTAATTTCGCTAAAACTGATCGCAAACTTCCCCCTCCAGAAACTCCAGTAAATATGGCTTCGATGTCCTTTTCATCGTTTAATAAACAGGTGATTCTTGTCCCTACCTGAGACATAACTTCGTTATCAATTCCTGAAGGTCTTTGATCGACAATTAGGAGAGTAACAAAGTATTTTCGCATCTCCCTGGCGATGGTTCCAAAAATAGTTTGATGCACCACGGCAGAATCTAAAAATCGATGAGCCTCTTCAATGGTAATCACTAACTGTTGCGGCCGATCAACGGGGTTTTTAGTTTGTAAAAAATATTCAGCTTTTTTCACATAATTAGCATGAATCCGACGGGTGATCATATTGGTGGCTAACATATAGGAAAGCATATTACTTTGGGAGCCAAATTCAATGACAACGTGCTTACCTGCATCTAAAGCTTGTAAAACCTGATCGATATAATTGTGGGGACAAACACTTCTTAAATATTTCAAACTATCTAGACGCATTAATTTTCTCTGGAGGGACATGATTGATCCCGCATGGCCTTGTTTTTCCGTACAGAAGATTTTAATATCCTCGTTACTCATATTTAATAACTGAGTAATCCAAGATTCTCCATACTCGTTATAGAGAATATTGGCATTATCTAAACTAGCTTCCGAGATACCTAATTCCCGACCGATTAAACGAATATCCTCGATTTCAATTTGATTATAACTTAAGAATAATTCCTGCGCTCCTCGTACTCCCCGGCGTTTGGTAGAATCGGGATCGAGGGTATAAATTTCCACCTGTCCGGGGAATAATTGACATAATCCTTTCACCGTAGAAACCTCCTTCCCCTCTTTCATCGCTTCCCAACCGTATTCCGAGTGCATATCAAACATGAGGTTAACCCCTGCTTGTTTGCGAATAATGCCCGAAATTAGTAATCTGGTTAAAAAGGATTTTCCCGTCCCGGATTTGCCAAAAACACCGTTACTACGTTCCACAAAGCGATCGAGATTAATACATATTGGCACGTCCATGTCAAGGGGTTGACCAATAGCAAAATTCTTTCTGGTGGGATCATCTTCCCAACCGAAAACCATGCGAAAATCCTGCTCACAAGCTTCATAAACTTGGCTAAAATGGGCGGGAATAGTTTTAACTGGCAGTAATTCTAAATCGGTGCTAGTTTGGGGTTGAAAAGAGCCTAAGGAAGTGTCAGAAACTGCTGGAGAATTACCTCCAGTCGGAGTCAGAGAGACCCCGGCTTGAAAAGCCGGGGCTTCCTCTGACTTCGTAAACATGAGCATAGGCGATAGTTCAATAGTACCATAAGTACCGCTACCCGCCAAAACATCGCGCATAAAACTATCATCGGGATGGGGAGGATTCGCGATAATCCGGGGACTGGAGTTACCCAGGGAGACATCGGTGAGGAGACAGAAAAAACGCGATCGAGTGCCTTGCACCACCAAAAACTTACCGACGCGCATATCTTCTACCGAAATATCCGGATAAAGACGGATTTCTAAACCTTCACTCAGGGAACCTTGAATAACCGATCCGAGGGGCTGTTCACTCATGCTAACCTTGATTTGTGGCGATGAATTATGAATTATGAATTATGAATGAGGAAGTGTTTTCAGTGATCAGTAAACAGTGAACTTAAAACTCAAATCTGATAACTGATAACTGATAACTGATAACTGATTCAAGTCGGTTAATTTTTTTTCGGTCTATCCTGTCTAAAAATGAGGGGTTCGCAGGCAGGCACGGATTTCCATTATTAATACAAGTATATGTCAAGTGGCGGGGTTTTGTCAAGGGGTTTAAGAAAAAAAATCCGGTTTATGAACGGGAAGCAAGGAAATAGCCAAGGGAGAAGAGAATGCCACTAAAAAAGTGAAGATTAACCGCTATAAACTTGCAGTTACTGACTAGCTGAGGTTGGTCGTGATTTTGGTTAACGTGGTGGACTAATTGCCACGCGAAAGGGAGACTAAGGAAGATTAAAAGGCTGAGAGGGGGATAAACTTGCAGCAGGACAAAAACTACCGTTAAAACGTAAACGAGAACCGTGACTACGGTTAAAACTCTAGAACCTTTTAAAGTACCCAAACGGGCAATAGGTGATTTTTTACCCGCTTTGAGATCATCGGCGACTTGATGGAAATGGGAACAAAAAAGGATGATAGAAGTGGTAATCCCGATAATAATTGAAGCCGCTAGACTAGAGAGAGAAAAAGCACCGACTTGGGAATAGTAGGCAGCGGCAATCGCCAAGGGTCCAAAAGTAAAGAAACAGATAATTTCACCTAATCCTTGATAACCGAGACGGAAGGGAGGCCCTTGATAGGTATAGCCCAAAAAACAGCAGAGGGCGATTAATTCTAGGAGCATCCAATCGCCTCGCCCATAACTAATAGCAAAAATACCAGCGATGCCTAATAATAGAAAAAGATTACTCAGCCAGAAAATTAAAGATTTGTTACCGGTTAAATTAACAATCGAATGGGCCTTATTGACATCGATCCCGGTATCGGCATCAAAAACATCATTACTGAGATTTAACCAAGCGAGAATTAAAATAGCTGAGAGGATAAAAGTGGCAAAAATCGGGGGAGAAAATAGACCTGTTTCCTGATAAGCGATCGCTGTTCCCAGAATAATCGGTATAATTGCCACACTATACATTGGTGGTTTAATGGCTGCTAACCAGAGTTTTTTGGGCGAGGGAGTGGTGACAGTATCGGTGGTCATAGTTAAATAGGGTTTGCTGAAAAAGTTTTTCCTAGTAGTAGGGTGTAGGGTGTGGGGTTTTACCGATTTTTAGGGGGTCAATTAGCCAATTTTCAGGGAAAAAGTCCCTAAATTTCCCCTGACTACTGACGACCGACTCCTAACCCTAACAACAATTTTTGATTTTTACCAGAGGTCTGATCATACCTCGGTTTTAAGGATATTTTACTCAAAAATGGAGATAAATAGACTAAAGCCGGGTAAGACATCCTCTCCGCTTAAATTAGCCGGTAGTTCCATAATTTCTACGGATTGCTGAGGACGATAAATTTCCACTTGTTGTTGTTGAGGATTAACTAGCCAACCTAATCGCAAACCACTGTGGAGATATTCCCGCATTTTAGCTTGAATTTCTGGGAGGGAATCGCTACGGGAGCGCAGTTCAATGACGAAATCGGGACAAATAGGCGGAAATTTCTCCTGTTCTTCTCGACTCATTGCTTGCCAACGGGTTAAACTCACCCAAGCGGCATCGGGAGCGCGATCTCCGCCCTTCGGTAAACGAAAAATCGTCGCCGAACTAAAGACTTTACCCAATCCGGTTTGACGATTCCACAACCAAAGTAAACTAATAAAATCGGCCTCTCGGTTGCCGCTAATTCCCCCAACAGGTGGCATCACAATTAATTCTCCTTGGGCGTTTCTTTCCAGTTGCCAATCTGGGTTAACTTGACAGAGACGGTAAAACTGCTCATCGCTGAGATTGACTGTATCTAAGTTTAAAATCACTGCTGCCATGGCTATATTTCGCCCTAGAAAACACTCTAGTCTTAATTATAGTCAATTAGGGCTGGCTGAATAAATCTAAAAACCTTGCTGGATAAGAGTTTTAGACTTTTTTGAAATCCAAAAGTACCAGATATGGGAGTGATCAGGGGGAAATTCAGCTACTTTTTCCCTGAAAATTAGGTAATTGACCCCCTCAAAATCGGTAAAACCCCACGCCCCACACCCTACACCCTACACCCTGCTTCTAGGAAAAACTTTTTCAGCAGACCCCAATTAGATTCCCCGCCACAGTGCGATCGCACCGTCTTGATCTCCAGTGACTAACCAACGACCATCATGACTGGCAACCATTCTTAGGATGACGTTTCCCTTCAGGGTATTCAAGCGCCGACGGGTATTAACATCCCAAAATTTGACAGTTCCATCCCCGGAGGTGCTGGCTAAAACTTTACCCCCATCGAGCAGGGCCATATCGGTTACAGCGTCGTTATGGGCGAGAATAGTAGTGGTGCCGATGCCGCTTTTCACTTGCCAACTGCGGATCGAACCGTCTTGACTAGCAGTACCGGCGATCTTACCATCCTTGGAAAAAAGCACCCGATAAACGGGGAATAAATTACCCGCATAGGCACGAATAAAGCGACCGGTACTCACTTTCCACAGTTTAACGAAGCCATCGTAATCGGCGCTAACAATTCCTTCACCATCGGGACTAAATGCGATCGCCTGAATCGGATGATTATGGCCGCGCAGGGTTTTTAACAGTGTACCCGTCTGAAAATCCCAGAGTTTAACTGTACGATCCCAGCTACCCGTGGCCAAAATTTCGCCATCGGGAGAAATAGCGGCATCGGTAACGAGAAAAGCATGGCCAGGATAGGTCATTTCTAATTTTCCCGTGCGCGTATTCCAGCGTTGCACTTTTCCCCCCGCATCGGCAGTTACGAAAGTCTCACCATCGGGACTAAATTGGATAGCGTTAACGGTATCACCTAGTTGCCAAGTCCTGAGAGGTTTTTGGGTTTTTAGGTCCCATTCCCTAACCGTGCCGTCAAAACTACCACTTAGCAGCAAGGAGTTATCGGGACTAATGGCCAAAGCATAGATGGGATCCTGATCGGCTTTTAAAATAGTAACCCGTTCGACCATCTGCCAAGGAACGATTTCTGCTAGGGGAGACGCTTGCGGAGTGGTGGTTTTCCCTTTTTCCTGATTGACTGCACAACCACCGGATAGCAACAGCAGCAATAATAACGATAACGTCGGTTGATAAAGGGTTATTTTCATAGAATTTTGCCGTTGTCAAAATCATCTTAAACTACTTTAAACTTGAATGGGTAAAATTTGAATAGAATAACGACAACGAGGAACAAGATAAATGACAAATTCTTGATTGGTTGTGTTGGCTTCTTCCAGAACATTCTGTAAATTTTCACCGTGAGCCATCACTCCTTTTTCATTATATAGCAATGTATTGATTTTTATATAAATCAAGCATGGTGTCACGATTTTTGTTTAACCAACGTAACATTTCTTGGGCTTGTTCTTGAGAGATTGAGTCTGTCATAATCTTTCTAGGGAGAGACGTTTTTGATGAGAAGGAAAGCATCACTAATCAGTAGCTCTCTTGCAAAAGTAATCAAGATATATCCTTTTGTCGGTAACGAAGTTCGTAATTGTAGATACCAGCAATCAAATTCAATCTCAGACCAAATCGCCGTCTGCGATTTCTGTATCTTGATGAAAGTATCCGAAATATTTTGA
>NZ_JAPZSZ010000328.1:0-11856 GCF_027532095.1 Microcystis sp. LE19-195.1E | reverse complement strand
GGCGATCGCTTTCCACTGGGCCTGGGTGATGGGGTATTTACCCATAAAGAAGGGTGGGACAGTTACTTCATGTTGTGGTCTTTCCTTTCTAAATCCTTCCCAATTAAATTTTTTAACCAGTCTTTCGATTTCCTCGTCTTCCGTTCCCATCGTGAATGTGCCACCGGGGATGGCAATCATTTCTAAGGTAATGCCATTGCCCAAATCTTCGCTGAAATATTGGGACTGTTTCGACTCTTTTTTGATTTGCTCACCCTTCGCATTTACTCCCACCACCTCAAAGTTAAATGATAACAATTCTAACTTTTGCAACGTTTTAACTGAAACTGGATTAACTGAAACTGGAACTTTCTTTGATTGCGTATTTTGTGACGTTTGAGAACCAGGGGTACGGGCTGCCGTTTGCTCCAGTTGCTCTGCAATGGCCAGATAATTTCCGCCCAAATTTCTTAAGATTCTGGCTGACACTTCGGCAAAAGGACGAATAACACCCTGTATATCTCCACCTATTTCTGTTGAGGGTTTTTTCAATTCAGCGAGGAAGTCCCGTAATTCTAGGTTCAGTTGTTTGGCAATATATTTAGAGACGCGATCAAATACATCTACTGTAGTAGAGCGAGTAGAACTAAGTTGTAAAATGTCTCTTACTTCTGGATTGATAAAATCGTAGAGTACCGCATCTGGGTCAGATTCCTTAATCCCTAACGAACGAACGCGAAGAATACCGCCTAAAAATACTTCTGCGATTTGGACTTGACCTGCTTCTGGTAACATTTCCTTACGGATCAATCGAACTACTGGCAGAAAAATTGTCGGTGTTGCCGCTAACAATTCAGCTAATTCTTGAGCTAAAAGTGAGGCATTGTTGCGAAATCGTCTAACTATTTCTTCTGGAGTTAAATTTAGCTTGGCCTCGGGTTTTAATTCTTCTTTGGTATCGGGAGTCAGTACAAATCCTGCCACTTTAGTATCACTGCGCCCCACGACTACACTACTCCATCGTTCGACACTGAGAGGTTCCAAAGTAAAAACAGGAATCTGTAAGCGATTCTGTTCACGAAAGACGTTTTCCCAAATCAGCACATCTCTAAATTTTAATCGACTATTAGTTAGGCCCGGTTCATCACTAAACAAAGTTACTTTCGCTCCCAATCCCAAGCCAGTTTTCAGCCAAAGCCATTCTGGAAGCATTTGCAATATAGCTAATGGACTCGATTGACTCCACAATTTTAAAAGCGGAAACATCCTACCATCTCGCCAATAGGATGCCACACAATCACTAACTACTACAATGAGACGACGGCCATTCGGATTGAGTAATTCTTTAGGATGATAAACTCTAGAATTAGTCTTGCTTAATCCTTTATAAAGAAATAGATTATTTTCCTTGAAAGCTAATTGCCAGACCTGTACATCACGAAAGATACCGTAATGTTGTAGTACAGTTTTAAGATCCGTTAAGGTTTGATGCCAAATATCCATCGACGGACTGCGATCAAATACCAATGCTAGTTCTAACCAAGGTTCTAAAGTTGGTTTAAAAACAGGGTTCAAGATTTTTTGGTCAGTTGCGGCAAAACTTTCCACTGTTCGGACTTCATCCAAAATACTTGGACGATCCTGTGTAGGTACGCGCCGCAATAATGTTTTTAAAGCTCTTGCCAAAGATAGAGAACTGCCCAAATCCGACGGATTATCGACTGGAAAAGTTAAAGAGCCACCGCCACCAACGAATGAATCTTTGCTTTGTTGTCGCGGGAATAAGTGTCCCACAGGTTCCGTTTTTTTCTCTTCTTCTTTCCCTAGAACCTTTTGTTTGGATTCAGATGAGGATGAAGAACTATTACCATTAGAAGAACCATCTTCAATTTCTTCTTCACTTTTGCTTTCAGTAGTTTCTACAATTTGAGGCCAATGGAGCAATAGCCAACACAAATCCGCCAACTCGTAACCGGTCATTTCTAGCTCTGACTGATTGAGAGTCTTAAGTAACCTTTTGAATCGATCCGGTTTCACTGATGCGGAAGCATCGCTCATTATAATCCCTCCGTATCGTTCAAACTCTTAAGCAATAACTCTTTCAAAGATTTGCGATCGAGAGTGGATTCTGGACCACCAGTCAACATATAAACAACGTTGAGGAGTTGATCCGTTGCCAAATCTTTTCTATCCAGAAAATCTGTAATTAATTGACCAATGCGATCGCTAGACTTATTAAAATATTCATCACCCATGTGAGATTTGACTATGGATTTAAGATTATTAATGCCCGGATTGGGCATATTGATTCTAATACAACGTCTTTTGAAGGCTGGAGGAAAATCTCTTTCCCCGTTACTGGTCATAACGACGATAGGAAAAGCATTACATCCCACTATTCCGCTCTTTAGCTCGACGGGATGAAGATTTTTATCCCAGGTAAAAACCGAAACTGTTTTATCGGGGTTTCTCTCTGTCCAGCGTTTTATTTCGGGGATTTCATATTCGCCTTCTTCAAACAGATTGAGGAGGTCATTGGGCAAATTGATGTCACTTTTGTCTATCTCGTCTATTAGCAACACTCTGGGCAAAGCTGAAGGAAGAAATGCCGTACCCAAAGCTCCTAAAGTAATATAAGAGCCGATATCTTGTTTTCCATCGGGTTCTGATTCTTGTAAGCGGGCGATCGCATCATAACGATACAAACCGTCCTGAAGAGTTGTTCGAGCCGTAATCGACCATTTTAAAACCGGACCCAATTTCAGTTGGTATGCTAAAGCATAGGCTAGGGAAGTTTTCCCCGAACCGGGACGACCAGTCACTAACAGGGGACGACGCAAGCATAAAGCCGCATTTACTCCGGCGATCACCAAATCGATAGCTTCCTGAAGTTGAGCATTTTGAGAATTGGTTTTATTATCAGCGATTTCTGACAAACGGAATTTTTCACCGCGCTCGCGATCTTTTTTTTCTTTCTCGACAAGTTTCAATAATTCTGACCAGCGATCGCTATCTCGATCGAGAATAGGTCTGTCGAAATTTCTCCAAGGAGGTGGAGAAGGAAGATTAAGAGTTTCAGATAGCTGTTCTCCCCGACCATTAAACGGTTGCCAGTGAACTGATTTAGTTTCTTCTACCATTTTATTACTTAGCTCCTATTGTTTGTAAGGGATTTTCTTCTGGCAAGATTTCTGGGTCTTCTAACAACATACCGAGATAATAACCAGGATACTGTTTACGCTCTGTTTCAGTTCTGGTTCCCCATGAAACAGTTCTTAGTTCCCAAGTTTTTTCCAGTAACCCACGACATCGATCGGATAAATTATCGCAACTCAGACATTGTGTAAATTCCTGTTCAAATTGTACTTCTGAGGGAATAATATCCCAATTCCAAACGGCGATGGGAATACCACTATCAAAAATAGACTCAAAGAACCTCATACGCTCAAATTTATCGACAAAGAGAGAACCTTTTAATATAATCCCCCACAGATTCGAGCAATTTTTCATAAAAATCTCTAGTTCTTTCCAATTAGAGATTTGATTATTTCCAATCTCAATTATATTAGATTTTTGAGTATTTTTTATTTCATTAGCTAGAATATTCTTAGATATTTCCCGACAATTATCTCTCAAAAAAGTATCGATTCTTTCCCATCCTTTTTTGAGTAATCCGATGCGACTATTTTTCCGTATGCGTTCTCTACTTCTTAAAAATAGTCGGTAGTTTACTACCAATGATCTAGGTGTTTCTTCTTCATAAATTATTACCCAATTATCTAAATTAGAATGTAAATCAAAAATTGGAATAAATACTTCTATTCTTAATTCATCAATTGCTTTATCTCGAAATTGAGGCTCACTCTCAAGATAATCGATGTATGCTTTTATAGCTCTCGGAATATCTTCAAATTTAGGACAATCAAAGCCTTTTTTATCTCTAGATAATGAAATTTCAGATAGTTCATCCCGAAATTTAAACTGTCCCCTCACGTTCCATGTATCTTGATTTTCTCCATTGGCAAGTCTGTCAATCATAATTAATAATATCGGTGGCAAGCAAGAGCTATTTTTATTAATCTCAGAGATAGGTAAGATTTCAGTTTTTTTCAAACCGCAACTAGCCTCATCTAACCATGATTTTATACGTTCGTTATCACCTAATGATTGAGCTAATTTCTTTATCAATGCTGTGGATTTATACTGATCAAGAAATACTTGTTTTAATAATTCATAATTCTTGGTAAAACACAAACTCTTGATATAAAATTTGTCATCTTCATGTTTATTTATTTCTTCAATCTTAGAACAGGCTTGCCAAATATCTTTCCAATCGATTTCATCGAGAATCGGGCATATTTCCGACCATAAACAGTCAAATAATTCGTCGCAATTATTATTTGGTAATTCAATATTCTCATTATCAAAAAGAGTAATTGTCTTAGGAGATTGACTCATTTCTTTTTGTTGTTGTTGTTTAGCAATATCACTAATAACTGCAATTAAACTATCGTAATAAACACTATCTTTTTCGTAAAAATTAATCCCATCTATTAAATCACAAAATTTATCTATAAATCCGCTTAATGCTTTTAAAATACCCAATAATGAAGAGCGCATATCGCTTCGTTCTTCCACACCTTTAACACTCAAAAAACCAATTATATCTTTTCTCTTTTGGGGATCTTGAATAGAAGGGCAATTCTCCAAGGCATCAATCAGCCGATTGAATCCTTGATCACTTGGTTTAGTGGGAACACTCAACAACATTCTAAAGGAAACTCCTCCGGCAACATTTGTATCGTGGCTTTTCTTAAATTTTGCATGGCAACAGAATCATTTTCGTAGAGCATATCAATAACGTCTAATAGCTCCGCCAATCCTCCTGAATAACCACGAGAAGTTTTAATTGCACTTAATACTACACTGTTTGCATTACCTTCCATGATGATGTTATTGGCTATTTCCTTCCTGAGATTCAAAATAATATCTTTTCGACTTTGGGGATCTTGCATTGACTGGCATTGTAAAAAAAGATCGCGCAATAGGCCTAATTCTTGGATAGTTAAATTGCGAGGTAGCGGAAAACTATCCCGTTTCCCTGTTTTAGTGGCTGGCTCAATTTCGCTAAATCGTTCTTTTCTATTACCCGACCAGTCCTGATATAAAAGATATGAAGGAGTTTGCCTGGTGTGTTTATCTTCTCGCAGTTTGATGAACTTTTTCTGCACGGACTGCATAACTGACTCCAGATCTGGAGGCCAAATCTCTGTATCTTTTAATGAGTTCAATTCATTTAATAGTTCTCGTGAAAATATACCCGTTTGTTCGTCGCCTTTATTAATCGCATATTCTCCCGGATTGGCGGCAAACATTACCATTTGTTTTTGACTTGGCAAATGTTTACCGATAGGGGGAAGATCGTCAGGTGGAGTTATCTTTAATAATTGGGAATTAGCGCAAGCATCGAAGATTAATAACTGCTGAGGTAAATTTTTATATAAATCGGTCTGCATAGCATTAAGCTGGGCAGTTAAATTAAGGTTCTTCAAGTCCTCCATTGTCGCATCGGCATAAATCAATCGACGATCGCCTTGAGGGACGATCCAACCGTGTCCCGACCAAAACAAGAAAAACAAGCTCGCCGTTTTTTTTCTCGCTTCTTCACGCAGAGCTTTATTGATTATATCTTTGGTCGCTTTTAACGGTTCACTCTTGATCAGACTGGTAATCTCGTCAACGATTCCAGTATTGCGATCGAGTGGAGATGCGAAAACCGAAATATTTTCGGGAGGCACATTGCGATATCGTAACCATTGACAGAACCGATAAACATCATTGACCGGACCGTTCAAATCCGGAATAGCATTAGAATCGGCATACCTTTCAATGCCAACTAGAATAGCTTGCGTTGTCGATGGTTCAGCCATTAACTATCTTCTCCATCTTCTGCCAAACGGCATCCCAAACCTTGTCATTATTCCAATATGCACCGTGAGACTCGGGGAACGGTTGTTTACTGTCGATTTCCACATCTTCTATCTTTCCAGGGAATATTTTCTCACCCACATAACTGAGGAAATCGTTGCGATCATAAATATTTAACCAATCGGGGAAAGTATCCGGCAGCTTGGCATTGGGATTATATTCCATCCCCACCAAAGCATTCAGTTCATAAAGAATAGGAGATTGAGAACCGATCGTCACCAACAAAGCCACTTGTGGTAATTGTTGTTCTAATAGCAAATCGACGGCAATAATACCACCCAAACTATGGGCGATTAATACGGTGGGATATTCCAGACGTTCAACGGTTGTGCGAACAAAGTCTCTAAGCTTTTGTCCCCTTGCTTGATACATCAAAATATCTCCCAAAGTGCCACTATATTCTTCCGTGAATCCATTTCGCTTTCTTTGGAGATTATTCTGAATAATACGCCTGATCGTACCAGAAATCATCTCTTTTATGCCGGACAAAACTCCTTTTTCCGTACCCCCTAATTCCGCCGCTATTTGCTCGACAATTTGATCTCGTAATCCCCCATTAACCGATAAGGCAAATTCCCCGTATTTATCTCTCACCAAAATAGCACTCTGGGCTACCAGCGCACGGGCGATCGCTATGCGGTATTCTCCTAATGGTTCCGTGGCGGATTCGATCGCTTTTTGATAATCGCTTTCGTTGACGATAATGGATTGGGATTGAGAAAAAAACTGGCCAATTCCAGCCTGATCGAGCATTTCTTGCAGATTAGATGATGGATTTAAGGCTCGAACCCGATTATCCAAATCCTCGCCTAGCTTTTCTCCAAAAACAGCCCCTTTATCCTCGGAACTTATGGTTAGGATTTGCAGTTCTATGAGTGGATCCTGATATAGTAACTGCCATAAACCCAGAACATAGTCTTCATCAGTTAAATCGGTTTCTGAGGCTTTTTTTTGATCCGACACTGGAATAGATAGTCCCCCAGCATTTAACGTTGTGCCGAGGGAACCACCCCAGTAACACTTATGAAAACACAAATTTTCATTGCGTTCTTTCAATTTTCGGATAATGATACTAAAAGTTTTGCTATAGGCAGGTTCTCGTACCCCAGTACCGTGGATAAAAACTAGGTTCCAATCCCATTGTCTCATCGACTTACCCCATCAAACCGACTCATTTCTTCACTCAAGATACTCAATTTCTTCACTCTTCTCTATCCTCTGACTCAAAACAAGGTCTTCACGTCCCCACCTGACCATCGACCTACCGATTGGATACGGAGACCATCAGACCCCTACCCAATATTATCTCAAGACTAAAAGGTTTTCTGGTGGAGAAATCGACCCAATTGACATCCTCGCCGCCGGGGCCGGACGGTGATGAGCGTGAACGAAAAGCGTATTACAGTTTTCTTAAAGGACGGTAGCCAAGAGAAAATCGTCAACGAGTCCGGCACGGAAAAACTAAAAGAGAGAGAACGGCTCAACAAGATGACCGAAGAGGAAATAGATCAAGCTGCCCGTTCCGATCCCGATGCGTTACCGGTAGAGGATGAGGAAATCTGGAAACAAGGTAGATGGGTGGGTCCTGAACCTTTACCTGAATTGGTTAGGACTGGCTGAAAAAGTAAGGGCGAAGCATTCGGACAGGAAATCTACGGTTTCAGCGATGGGTTATACCCGAATGCTTGGCCCCTACAGGACTTCTCACTCCCCACTTTCCTATCCCTTTTAAACAGGATTTATTATTATTCGGGTAAATTCCCCGACTGTTAAAACCGACTAATTGAGCTTAAAATGCCGAGATGAAAGTCAATCAGTCGGTCGAACCCGCGTTTCTAGAGGCAGAAACCAGCCAAAAAGCCCCTAAACCGGAGGTAAGAACCACGATAATAATTAACCCGACCACTAACCAAATATTTTTAGGTAATTGCTGTTTTGAAGCAGTAACGGTGATAGGAGGGGTGACTGAGACTTCTTCCTTAACTGGCAGCGAAGGGGAGGGGGGTGTAACCAGACGGGGACGAACCGGGATGACGAAGGAGGGTTCCTCGATGGGATTCCTCTCGAAACTCTCTACCACTCTTTCTAATCGTCTTCCCTGAGCAACTACTGTCTCTATTTCCTGACGTAATTGCCGATTACTCTTGACAAGTTGCTGGTTTTGTGATTCTAGAAATTCCACCCGTGCCTGAGTGGCCTGCAATTCTTTGACTAATTCTCGATAGACCGAGAGGGGAACCGAGGGGCGACCAGTGCAACTCTGGGGTACTTGGGGGGAAATAAGCGGCGTAGTGGTCATGAATTGACTAATTTAGGGCTTTTAAGCGGTAAAAATGGCCCACAGGACCGGTTCCTTGACCGATAGCGAGGGAATGATCGAGGGCGTTAGTAACGTAATCCTTGGCTTTTTTCACCGCTATTTTCAGGTCATCACCCAAAGCGAGGTTAGCGGCGATCGCTGCCGACAGGGTACAACCAGTCCCGTGAGTATTATTGGTTTCGACGCTTCTGGTCTTAAAAGTTTCCCATTCCTCCCCATCAAAGTAGATATCAACCCCACGCAGCCGGCCTTTCATGCCGCCACCTTTCACTAATACTGGTGTGGTCGACTTCTGGAAAATAATTTCGGCGGCCGCTTTCATCGCCTCAAAATCATTGATCTCAATGCCACTTAAAAGCTGTGCTTCGTAACGATTAGGGGTAATAATCGAAGCCAAAGGAATTAAACTATCAAAAAGACTATCTATAGCCCGATCATCAATTAATTTGGCTCCTACCCGCGAAACCATAACCGGATCCACCACTAAACTGATTAAACGCCAGCGCTCGATCGCCTCGGCCACTGCTTCGATAATCTCGCTGCTGAACAGCATTCCTGTCTTGACCGCTTGCACACCAAAATCCCCGACCACGGCATCGATTTGGGCCGTTACCATTTCTGGACTTAGGGACTCGACGCGCTCGACCCCCAGGGTATTTTGGGCGGTAACGCAGGTAAGGGCGCTGGTGCCGTGAACTCGGTGGAAGGCGAAGGTTTTCAAATCAGCTTGAATTCCCGCGCCGCCACCACTATCGGAACCGGCGATGGTGAGGGCAATGGCAGTCATAGGCGGTTAGCGATCAAAAGGACGACGACGTTGCAAGAATTCGGGGATATCTAATCCCGCCGGTTTTGGTGGTTCGGGAGTCGGGGCCGGACTGGGTGCGGGGGCATTGATCACCACCTTGCTACTGGTGGGACGAGAGGGGGAATCGCCGGAAAAACCGGTGGCAATGACGGTAATTCTGACTTCTCCCTGCATTTTCTCGTCAATTACTGCCCCGAAGATGATATTAGCGTTGGGATCCACCACTTCATAGATAATTTCGGCGGCGGCATTGACTTCGTGTAGGGTTAGATCTTGACCGCCGGTGATGTTAAAGACTACGCCTTTCGCACCTTCGATCGAGGATTCCAGTAACGGCGAGGAAATAGCAGCGATCGCTCCTTCCTTAGCCCGAGATTTTCCGGAACCGATGCCGATGCCCATTAGGGCTGAACCCGCATCGGCCATCACTGCCCGCACATCGGCGAAATCCACATTCACCAGACCGGGGATAGTGATAATGTCCGAGATCCCCTGTACCCCTTGGCGCAGCACATCATCAGCGACGCGAAAAGCCTCCTGTAGGGGAGTGTCGGCGGGTATTACCTGTAATAACTGGTTATTGGGGATAATAATCAGGGTATCGACCCGACTTTGTAAACCGCCCACCCCTTCATCGGCCTGATTAGTGCGACGACGACCCTCGAAGGTAAAGGGACGAGTCACAACTCCCACGGTCAAACAGCCGATTTCTTTGGCAATTTCGGCCACAATTGGAGCGGCCCCCGTTCCCGTGCCGCCGCCCATCCCGGCGGTAATAAAGACTAGATCGGTTCCTTCCAATGCTTGGGCGATTTCATCCCGAGATTCTTCCGCCGCTTTCTGTCCGATCGCCGGATTGCCGCCCGCCCCTAGGCCGCGGGTTAATTTTGTCCCGATTTGTAACCTCTGGGGGGCGGAGGAGTGGGCTAGGGCCTGGGCATCGGTGTTAATTGCCCAAAATTCGATTCCGGTCACGCCACTGGCGATCATGCGGTTAACGGCGTTACAGCCCCCACCGCCGACCCCGATCACCTTGATCTTGGCGACATTGCTTGGCACGATGCGATTACTACGACTTTCTTCTCGGGGTGTCATCTGTGATTCATGGGGGCGAGTAAATAATACTCCAGCATTATTCTGAGAGTAATGATTATCTTCGCTCATAGCTGAACTGGCATAATCGTTACTGTTCAGATTGGGATAGGTAGGAACGATTTCATTAATCGATGTCATTGGAATTGGAACACTCTTAGTACAAGCTTCTGTTATTGATTTGATGAATTAGAGATGCAATGTTAACACTATCACTAATATTATGTCGGTTCCAGTATCTACATTATCAGTTTCTGGTTCAGAAAATCATAATTTGGGGTTTTTGGCAATACATAAAGGGAATAATTGCGGTTATTTGCTGATCAATTCCAGTTAATCCCTACCAGTTGCCGTTACTTTGGCAACGATAGGGGCTGGCTGCGGTTTTAATTGTACAGTGGGAGCATCGGGATTGCTCAGGTCAATGTAGAGAATTCTCGCTAGAGGTATCTTGGATGACAATTGCCGCGATTGTACGAGAGCGGTTAATTTTTCGGGCAATCTATCTTTATAAAAACCTAAATAGACCTGTCCCAGTTCAGTTTTTAGTACAAGATTACTAGGATTGCGCCAATCGATGGCGGTAACTTGAATCGATAAGTTATCAACTAAGGGATAAATTTTTTGCCACTGTTGTTGATATTGTCGGTCGTAACCAAGCACTTCTAAGCTAGGTAATTGGGTTTTGGGCAGAGTTCGACCATAATAGTTTTTAGGAATTATCGTTCCCGAGGCATCTAAAAAGCCTTGCTGTTGATGGGAACGCCAACGGGCAACAGGTTTTCTTTCTTGAATAGAAACAATCACTTTCGGGGGTAATAATTGCCGCTCGATCTTAACGTCGGCAATAGCGGGAATAGCTGCTAATTTTTCTCGCAATTGATGGGTAGGTAATTCCCAGAGAGACAGAGGATAGCTTAATTTTAGCCAAGCACGAATCGACTCGGGCGACATTAATTCCGTGCCTTCGATTTCCACCTGTCCGGCCTTGGTAATTGTCCAATAGGGCGAAGTCATCCCCCAAGCTAATCCCGTCGCTAAACCACTAACCACCAGAAAGCGACCCAAGGCTTGCCACACCTTTGATCGCCTTTGGTGGCGCAGGTTTTGTCGTTTTTGTTCTAGGGAGAGGGAAGAAAGGATTTGATCACTCATCGAAAAACTGGGTCTGAAACCCGCCCTTTAGCGATAACGGAGGGCGGCTTTATATAAGTTAGCGAGAAACAATTAAACCGTTAGAACGACGAATTAACTGAATCTTGCTAACAGCTATCTGTCCCAATCGTTTCCAATTAGTATCGCTTACAGATAGCTGTTTTTCGGTATCTCCACTAACATAACCAATTCCTTTGGGAGAAGAAACTAAATCTCCTTTACGGAACCCATGTCTTGTGGTCGAGCCACCATATTTACGTCGTTTACCACCTTTAGAAAAAACCATCAGGTGAAGTTGACGACGACTAATAGGAGGACGTTTGATGACAGCAAAGGGAGCGTTTGTTACTTTAACATAACCCTTCCAATCATATCCATGTCCATTAGAAGTATGGAATGGCAAATAATCTAAAAATTGAAAACAGGCAAGAGCAATTCCATCGTTAGCATGACTTTCGGGTGATTGTTCTGCTTTATTTTTAGACTTTTCTAGTCGCAAATGTTTTCTGAGATT
>NZ_JAPZSZ010000358.1:0-6901 GCF_027532095.1 Microcystis sp. LE19-195.1E | reverse complement strand
GAGGAACGCAACCAAGCACAACAAGAACGCGACCAAGCACAACAAGAACGCAACCAAGCACAACAAGAACGCGATCGCGCTTTTGCCCGATTACGGGAATTGGGCATTGACCCGACACAGTTGTGACTATAATTAATCTTCAGCGGAGATACCGTCATCTTCCACCACCGCTTCGGTGATAGGAGAGGGGGGAATTTCCGTTAAGGGAGATAAATCCGCAGGGGGGGCCACCACGCGATCGAGTTTTAGGGTTAAATAACGAATAACCTCATCACTTAAACGCATGGCCCGTTCCATGGGGGCGACTTGTTTGCCGCTGGCCTGATAATTCATCTGCACATAGACACCATCATTGAGTTTTTTGATGGGATAGGCCAGACGTTTTTTACCCCACACCTTCACTTGAATGTCTGTGGCGCTGTGTTCGGTAATCAGAGTCCGATAACGTTCCACTTGTTGCTGAACGACTTCTTCCCCTAAATCGGGACGGAGAATGTAAAGAGTTTCGTAGTTATTGCTCATCTCAGAATCCTTATGGACTAGAAGGCTTCTTTGTCAAGACCGGAGGTTAATTGATTTTCATAACTCTCTAGCTTTTAATAAAGAAGCAAGGATATATGATCATACTACTATCCGAGAGTCGATCGCTAGTCATTCCCAGAAAAATATGGCGCAACGCTATGTACGAGTGAAACATCGTCAAGGACAAATCTTCTACGGACTGTTACAGCTAAACCGTAGCGTTGCCGTCTTTGATGCCCCTCCCTGGCAAGGAGGGCAACTAACCAAGCTAGAATTAGAACCCGATAGCTACCAACTATTAGCCCCCTGTTTCCCGTCGAAAATTATTGCCGTGGGCAAAAATTACCGCGCCCACGCCGCCGAGATGGGAACACTTGTACCGGAAGAACCGCTTTTATTTCTCAAGCCACCGACGACAATTATCGCCGATGGTGAAACGATTTTTTATCCGCCCCAATCGGAAAGAGTGGATTATGAGGGAGAATTGGCATTAATTATCGGAGAAACCGCCAAAAACTGCACCACAGCCCAGGCCAGAAGTAAAATCTGGGGTTATACCATTGCTAACGATGTCACCGCTAGGGATTTACAGAAAAAAGATAGCCAATGGACGCGGGCGAAAGGATTTGACAGTTTTTGTCCCCTCGGCCCCTGGATTGTCCGGGAATTGAGTATCGGGGCGCAATTAACCACTTTTCTCAATGATGGCAGCGAACCCAAACAAAGCAGTTATCTCAGCGATATGGTCTTTCCTCCCGATGTCTTGGTGGCTTATATCTCTCAAGTGATGACCCTGCTGCCGGGGGATGTGATTTTAACGGGAACTCCCGAAGGAATCGGACCGATGCAGGTGGGGGATAAGGTTCGGGTGGAAATAGAAGGCATCGGGGTTTTGGAAAATAGCGTCATGGCAGCAGAAATCAATTAACGATAATTAACAATCCTGGCGAAGACGGCGGGGTCTAGACTTGCCCCACCGACTAAAGCCCCGTTTATCTGCGATTGAGCCATAATTTCATCGATATTATCGGGTTTTACCGAACCACCGTACTGAATGGTTACTTCGGGATTGTCTAATTGTTGCCGAATCAAACCGATAACGCGGTTGGCTTCCTCGCTTTCGCAGGTTTCTCCCGTGCCAATCGCCCAGATGGGTTCGTAGGCGATAACGAGGTTTTTTTGGTCAACATTGACTAAACCCCCTTGAATTTGCTTGATAATTACCTTTTCCGTTTCTCCGGCATCTCTTTGGGCTTTACTTTCTCCCACGCAGATAATCGGGATTAAACCTTGTTTTTGGGCAGATATAACCCTTAAATTGACGGTTTCATCGGTTTCGCCGAAATATTGCCGGCGTTCACTGTGACCGATAACCACATAGTGAACCCCAATTTCGGTTAACATATCCGCCGAGATTTCGCCCGTATAAGCCCCCGATTTTTCCCAGTGGACATTTTGCGCCCCCAAGCGAATACGACCGCCGTGGAGGGTTTTAGAGATGACAGCTAAAGCTGTGAAAGGGGCGCAAAGAACTACTTCTCGGTCGTCGGGGGTTTCATCTAGATGGGATTTAAAATCTTGCAAAAACTCCAAAGCTTCTCTCTGGGTTTTGTGCATTTTCCAGTTACCTGCAATAACAACTTTCGGCACAGCTTAATTAATTTAGTAGATTTGATAATTTATGGTACATTTTACTGTAAGCCTTTTTGTTACCCTAAGCAAGATCACCGATAATCGCTGTTTGTCGTGAACAGATTTTTTTTAATACTTTTACCTGTACCTAGGGTTTGCTGAATAAATCTAAAAACTTTGTTTGATAAGGCTTTTAGACTTTTTTGACCTCAAAAAGTGCCTACCATTGGAGGGATCGGGGGTAAAATTCCTGGACTTTTTCCCTGAAAATTAGGTAACTGACCACCTCAAAATCGGTAAAACCCTACACCCTACACCCCACACCCCACACCCTGCCCCCACGAAAAACTTTTTGCCGCAAACCCTACCTATGCCCTAATCCCCTACCAAATCCTCATGCGAACCTTAGCAATCGGCGATATTCATGGTTGCTCGAAAGCTCTAGATCACTTACTAGAGATCGTCAACCCCAAACCGCAAGATACTTTAATCACCCTCGGTGATTACGTTAATAAGGGCAGAGACTCGAAAGGGGTGATCGATCGCCTGATTTCCCTACATAAACAGGGAAATTTGATTCCCCTCAAAGGTAATCACGAGATTATCATGCTGCAAGCCCGTAATAACCCCCTCAAACAGCGTCTCTGGTTAGAAAAAGGCGGTAAAGCCACCCTCAAATCCTATAGCGAAGGCCACCTGATTAAAATTCCTGAATCTCACTGGGATTTTTTAGGAAAAGTCTGTATAAATAGCTACGAAACTGCAAATCATTTATTTGTTCACGCTAGTCTCGATCCCCATCTACCCCTAGCCAGACAACCAGAATACAAACTCTTTTGGGAGAAATTTCAATATCCCGCCGCCCATAGTTCAGGAAAAACCATGATTTGCGGTCATACCAGCCAAAAAAGCGGTAAACCGGTTAATCTCGGCCATGCCATTTGTATTGATACTTGGGCCTACGGCCAAGGCTGGTTAAGTTGTTTAGATGTGGAAACGGGGAAATTGTGGCAGGTTAACCAGCGAGGAAATTTTCGGATTAGCCATATTCAAGATTATTATCGTCCATCCTCTCTACGTCAGGACATTAAGGACGGTTCGCCGATTTTTGGCGGTTCACTCTTGTCGAGAGCGGCAGCAATAACATTTAAGGGCAAATAACTGGGGTAAACTCCCTCGCGAGCGCGTTCAATATCCGTTTCCTCTAGGGGAAGTTGGTATTTAATCGCAATTGCCTTGAGGATATCGCTGCGATCGATCACTCCCGCTACGGCGGAGGCTGGTGTTAACACCGTGATCATTCGGTCCGGGATGGTTTCCAATTTCTGCACCACCGTCACTAAGGGGGTTTTTTCCTCAACAGTGGGAATTTCCGCGAGGGGATGGGCAATATCAAGCAGTTGTTTTTCTGACCAGAAACTCCGCTCGATCGCCTGTAAATCTTCCACCCGAATTAATCCCCGATAACGCCCCTCGGAAGCGGCAAAATAAGCAGTATTGGCAGCCGCTCGGTCTAAAACGTATTCTTGGGCGAATTCCTCTAGGGTTTGATGGGCGTTTAAAACCCGCAAATGTCTGCTCATCACCTCTCCCGCTGTGAAATTGAGGAGACTTTCCTGTAAATTAGTTAAATTATCGTAGGCGCTGGCATTTCTGAGGATAAACCAGCCTATTAATCCTAACCAGGCACCCCCCACATCTGCCGTCAAGAGAACCAAGAAAATCCCCAAAATAATCCCCAACCAACCGATGAATTGACCACTGATCGCAGCCCAATGTAAACCCTTCCAGCGATCGCCAGTCGCTTGCCAGACCATTGCTTTTAAAATTTGACCCCCATCGAGGGGTAAACCGGGGATAAGATTAAATAGAGCCAAAAACAGGTTAATTATCGCTAAATGCCCGCATATATAAGTTAAATTGGCGTTTAAATAGGGTAAGTGACTGGCTAGGGATAAGAGACAAAACAGGAGAAAACTAACGGCGGGTCCAGCGATCGCTACTTGCAGGGCCTCTGGAGGAGTCCGAGATTCTCGATTGATCGAGGCCATACCTCCAAAGAGAAACAGGGTAATGGAATTGACCTGGATGCCTTGGGACCGGGCCATTAAACTATGACCTAATTCGTGGAGTAAAACCGAGATAAACAGCAATAAAGCCATGATTAAACCAAGTAACCACGCTAAAACAGAACTCTGGGCGGCCAGAGACTGAATTTCTGCATCAGTGGCATTGATCAAGGTGACAAAAGCCAGAATCAAAAACCACGAGGAATCAATATAGAGAGGAATGCCCAATAAAGAGCCGATTCGCCAATTTGTACGCATAATTTTCAGTGGGGAAATGGGGAAATGGGGAAGTGGGGGAATGGGGAAGTGGGGGAATGGGGAAGTGGGGGAATTCAACTAAAACCCGAAAACCCGAAAACCCGAAAACCCGAAAACCCGAAAACCCTAACCCCTAACACCTGTCCCCTTTTAGGACATTTGGAAAATAAAAGTCATTTTGTCCCCTTTACCGAGGGAAATGCGATCGCCTGCCCGGAGACGATGACGATTGCCGGGGGGTAGGGGAGTGTGATTAACGTAGGTTCCGTTAGCGCTGCCGCTGTCTTCGAGGTAATAGATGCCCGCTTCGACACGGATATCGGCATGAACCCGGGAGACGATATCAGAATCGGGAAAACCGGAAACATCGATATCGGGGGGAATGCGATCGTTAGGTTTGCCGATATGAATTACCGATAGATGTAGGGGTAATTCAATTTTGCTATCGGTTTGCAGGTGCTGCAAACTAGCTATTTCCGTCTGTAAGCGGGTGGCAGCCCGAACCGGTGGAGGGGCAACAGGAGGAGGTGCGATCGAGGCGACGGTGGGTGTAGGGACTGGTGGGAGGGGTTCAGGTTCCGATTCGGGTTGGGCTGCCACCATGGGAACGGAATTAGGCTGTAAATTGTAGCCACACTGACCGCAAAAGGTGGCATCAGTTTGGATGGTTGCCCCACAATTAGGACAGGAAGACATCCGCGGCAAGGGAGTGTAACAGGCCTCGCATTGACTGGCCTCATCGGGGTTAGTATGTTCGCAATTAGGACAAACGATCATTTTTAAGTAAAAAGTAAAAAGTAAAAAAGCAG
Organism: Microcystis sp. LE19-195.1E; assembly: GCF_027532095.1. Lineage (NCBI taxonomy): Bacteria > Bacillati > Cyanobacteriota > Cyanophyceae > Chroococcales > Microcystaceae > Microcystis > Microcystis sp. LE19-195.1E. Next base: position 1,611 of record NZ_JAPZSZ010000358.1, on the reverse strand, counting down.
ATTAGGGGTTAGGTTTTAGGGTGTTGGGGTGTTGGGGTGTTGGGGTGTTGGGGTGTTGGGGTGGTCACTGCGTGCGCGTTGCGGGGGGTGTTAGGGTTTTGGGGTGTTGGGGTTTTAGTTGAATTTCCCTATTCCCCTATTTCCCTATTCCCCTATTTCCCCATTCCCCTATTCTCTAGACAAAAGAGGAACCAGCGGCCGCATCGAGCAACCAATATAATTCCCCGGCCGGGGGGTGGATGAGACGGGAAGGATAGGAGAAAGAGTCACCATAGGCAGAGAAAATCTCATGTAGAGCGGGGCGTTTACTTTCGCCAGCAGCGATAAAGATCACACAACGGGCCTGATTGATCAGGGGAACGGTAAAAGTTAAGCGGGGATTGCCGTCTTTCTCGCCGACGGTGATACAGCGATCGCTCACCGTTAAAGCTGCCGTGTGGGGAAAGAGAGAGGCGGTGTGACCATCATCGCCCATTCCCAATAAAATCAGGTCAAAAACGGGAAAATCGGGAGAATTGACCCCAAACCATTGGCGGAGATGCTCATCGTATTTTTGGGCGGCCAGCTGGGGATCGGGGTCATCCGTGGGAACATGATGAATATTAGCGGCCGGGATCGGTATGCGATCGAGCCATGCTAACCGGGCCATGCGTTGATTACTGTCAGGATGATCGGGACTAACGTAGCGTTCATCTCCCCAGAAAACGTGAATTTTTGACCAGTCGAGGGGTTGAGAGGATAAAGCCTCGTAGAGAGGTTTCGGGGTACTACCGCCGGACAGAGCGATGGTAAAATAGTCCTGTTGTTCGAGGCTGGTTGTGATTTTTTCCAGAACCAGTGCCAGAGATTTTGCGATCAGAGCTTGTTTATCAGCTAAAACTTCCACCAATTTCTGCATGGGTTTTGTTATCAACTCAGGGGGCTGTCTTTACTATAGGCTAACCATTCAGGACTCATCTGAGAGCTTGGGAAAATTTTATTCTTTGACAGCCTCTGTCTTAGGTAAGAGATACGGGGGGAAAACCTCGTCTGAGAGCTTGGGAAAATTTTATTAGACCTGCTGCAAAAGTAAGTTATCGAGGCACTATCGGGTTAAAATATCTAAAAAAATGGATAAATTTGACATAATATTAGGTTTTATCGATATTATAGTTTTCTATTGTCTTTTTTCTCCTCCTGACGACCGTCTCCTATCGACCGTCTCCTCGCCTAACGGCAGATTTTTGATTTTTGCAGGAGATCTATTCTTTGACAGGGATAAGTTTACCGATGCCATATTGAGGTAATATTTCTAGAGTCGATTCTCGAAGGGGGTTGACAAGCAGAACGATTTGACATAGGGTTTAGCGGGAGGTTGAGCGAGAGTTAATTAGAAATTGCAGTTTGTCAGAGTGCCTCTCGGCAAAATCCTTCTGGGAATCCCCAGCGAGAACTTTTAAACAGACTAGTCACTAACCCCGCCCTAAAAGCGACGGGGCTTGCCTAAACCAATTTAGGCGACGCAAGTAGAGACTACCGCATCGAGACACCATCTGGCACAGACCTCCGAATACTTCCCTAGTTCGGATTCCCTCTCAGCTTTATTGGTAAAGCGTTGTTAGACAAGACATC
>NZ_JAPZSZ010000137.1:0-8687 GCF_027532095.1 Microcystis sp. LE19-195.1E | reverse complement strand
TTCCAATCGGTCAACATTGAAGAAGTTTGAGCGTAGCCTACTCTTTCTTGCTTTTCGTACCAAGCTTGTGTTCGTTCGTGGAGAGCTTTGTTGTAAACTAATCTTACACAGCCCAATGTGCGCCGCAATAGCGACTCTTGTGTTGGTGTGGGGTAAAATCGGTAAGAATAGGCTTTTTCCATGTCTCATATTTTAGCATATATTTCGTAAATGTGCTAATATTTAACAGCAAAGCCGCCGTAAAACGGCGGGGTTTCAGACCCAAATTTTCGATGAAAAATTATACTCAGGAACAGTTGTTGGCTTTGCGTGACAGCCAAGAAGCTTGGTTGATGGCTCAACCCGGTGTAACTGGCACCGGAATCGGTCTAGATGCCAGAGGGCAGCTGGTGTTACGCATCTTCACCAAAGGCATTTCTGCCAGCACACGCCAGTCTATTGCCAGGCAACTCCCCCATGTTCCCCTCGACTGGGAAGAAGGAGATGTTATCGCTTATTAAAGCCAGCGAGCGCCTGTGAGCCAAATAACAGCGATCTTCAGCTGTCTTGAGAGACCAATTTTAAGCTAGGACGGGGTTGGATTGTTCCCCCGTAAGCGACGGCAGTATGAGGAGATAGGACAAGATGAGGAGATATACCTAGGGAAATTCGATAGATTTCCCCAGCTTTATCCATTAATTGCTGTTTAACTGGCTCTGTCGGCAAATTTTGCCGCCAAGCTAGGGGAATCCCCTCGATACCGTTGTACAATCCCGCCCAAATTCCCGCTAAAGTGGTGGTTAATTGCCGTTGATAGGGACTAGAATTAGCGCGACGCACGCTAACGGCGAAATCCTCGGTCGTTTGCAGAAAGGTATAGAGAGAAGCTGCAATCGCAATTCCTAAAGGTGAGATATCTTTCGCCCAAGCCGATAAAATGGACTCTAAGGGATGATTTTGCCCTAAAGCTGACTGAATCTGCTCTAATAGCTTATTCTTGGGGTTAATAGTTAGCAATTGCCCTATTAACTGATTTAAAGGCCTTTTTCCCTCTAATAACAGACCTACAGCCTCTCCCCAAATTATCGCTTCTTGTCGGGTTAACTCGGAAATTAAGCCCTTTTTTAGCCAAAAATTTAATCTAGCTTGCCAACGTTCCCCATGGTCAGGCCAGGTTAAAATCTCCGGCAACAGCACAAATAATAACGCCGATTCCGACTGCTGCTTGGCTGCGATCACAAGGGGAAAATCCTCCTGAGATTGCAGAGCTTGCAAAAGCAGGGTCGTCCTCGGTGTCGCCTCATAGTTAAAGGCTGGTATTAGGGGCTGATTATGCAAGGATTCCCCAATATATGCCCCGATTAACCCTCCCTGAAGGCGATCAAGGGGTGAAAAAACCTTTTGCATAAATTAGCTCAATTTGCCCGGTAGGTGACTTCCTCGACTTTGCCCGGTTGCCCCAGTTGTTTAGCATGGGCATTATTAACGGCAACGTAAACCCCGCCAGCATTACCTGCCCTCACGGTTAATTCCCGGTTTGCTTGCCAAGTGCGATGGGTTCCCTGGGGCAGCACACCCTCAAATTCTGTCTTGCCATCCACCACCACCCGCAGCCAGCAGTCATCCTCCAGTTTTACCCCCACCACCAGCTGCTGATTATTGCTGGTTTTGTTGGCTACCGGTTGAAGGGGATTGCTTTTCGGTTGGACAATTTGCTGTTGTGGCAAGGAAGGCGGCGGTAAGCGATTCGATTGCAGTACCGATTTTTGCAGGACGTGGGATAGGGTTTGTACGGAACCAATAACTAAGATTAAATAGAGAAAATAGAGATGAATCGGGCGAATTTGAAGACTCGGCAGCGATAAAGACGGTTTTATTCCCCTAAAAAAGTTATTTACCTTGGTGGGAAAACGTCGGCTAACCGTCTCACCATCCAGGGACAGACTATCAGCAAATTGTTTGATTAACCAACGAATATAAATCGGTTCGGGCAATGACTCCAAATCCCCCGCTTCCAACGCTTCTAGACGATGGCGCGGAATCAAGGTTTTCTGGGCAATTTCCTCGAGAGAAAGGGACTGTTCTAGGCGATTTTTTTGCAAATAAACGCCGATTTCCAGTAATTTGGTGCGCTGTTTATGCTGGGGGTCGAGTTGTGATTGGAGAAGGCGAAACATATCGCTATTAGGGGCTGACTTTCAGCTTAGTTAATCTGGTTTTTTAAATATTTCAGTTCATCAAGGGTTAAAAAACGGTAATGACCCAAGGGTAAGGGGGAATTATTACCAGAGTTTAGTTGAATACGACCGATAGCACTGCGATGAAGTTTCAGGACGCGATGGCCTAACTCTTCGGCTACACAGCGAATCTGCCGATTTCTTCCCTCCACTAAAATAACTTCTAGTAGGGTTTTTTGGTCGGTTTGCTTGAGTATCTCAACCTGTGCGGGTAAGGTTTTTTTCCCTTCTAAGAGGATACCTTCTCGCCAACGCTGGAGAGCAAGTCTATCAATCGCACCATCTAGCCAAACCCGATAGGTTTTGGGCAAATGATAACGGGGATGGGTGAGGGTGAGGGTGAGTTGACCGTCGTTGGTGAGGAGTAAAGCCCCAGTGGTGTTAATGTCCAACCTTCCTACGGGATGTAACCCCGTCTCGCCGGCGAGGGAGTCGGGCAAAAGGTCAATCACCGTCGGCCGGTTTTGTGGATCCCTACAGGTAGAAACCACACCAATGGGTTTGTTGATTAGTATATACAATCTTTGGGGACGATTGGCTGGTTCAATTTTTTTTCCGTCTATTTCTAGGTGATCTTTTTCGGGGTCGGCTTTTTCTCCTAACTGCACGATTTTGCCATTCCGTCTCACCCGGCCGGCTACGATCATCTCCTCCGCCCTTCTTCGGGAGGCAATTCCCCACTGGGCAAGGATTTTCTGGACTCTCTCCGCCATTTTTTTTTAGTTTTTAACCCTTTCTATCTCCTATTATAGGCATCCTAAAAGGGTTTTTTCGCCCAAATAGTGAAGAAAAACCGAATATCTCCGGCTGCCTCTTTGATTTTTTTTCTTTGAAAACTTCTCAAAAAAAAAGGAGTAATCCCTTGACTTGGGCGGCGGCTTCGGTTATACTTTTCTTATAATGGGAATCCGTGCATTTTTTGGTGGACTCCACCAGTCCATTATATATAAAGTCTTATAAAAATATTATGGCAAAAAGCCCTGAAAAAAGCAAGCAAAATTTTGCCGACAATTGTTAAAAAAGTCGGGCTAATTTTTTTTACGGGGGGATATGACTTTAAACGGGTTATTTCTCGGTTATCCAAACGGTAAACTTTGATTGATGATGAATTGGGGACGTAAATGACGGAGTTTGCCTCTCTTTGTTATAATTCAAAGACTAGGCTATAATAACTCTTCATAAACACCGATAATTTTAGTCAAAGATGTAAAAAAAATGAATATTCAACTCGTGGAATCTCTAGTTAAGGCAATTAAATCCTTGTCCCTAGAAGAACAAGAATTGTTAGGAAAAAAACTCAAAGATCACCCCTCTTGGGAAATTGCATTAGAACGAATTGACGCAACTCGAAAAGCCATTTATGAACGTCGTCAGGGAAAACCATTTAAAACCGATGTTACTGAAATTATTCATCAAATGAGAGAAGAAAGAGATCGGCAATTGATGGAAGAAATTGTGAGTGAATAGAGAAAATAATGACTAATACATTTATCTGTGTTGATTCTAGTTTTATAGTTCGTTTAACAACGGTTGAACCTTCTGTAACAATGTACAGTCAACTCTGGCAAAAATGGATGACCGAGGAAAATTTAGTGATTGCACCAACTTTATTATGTTACGAAGTCACTAACGTATTTTATCGTCTGAAAAAAGCTGGTCAAATTTTGGAGACGGAAGCGCAAACCCTCCTTACAGAAGTCTTAGATTTACCCATTCAGTTTCATGGAGATCATTACCTCCATTACCAAGCAATAGAAATTTCGCAAACCTTGAATCTTCCTGCTACTTATGATGCCCATTATCTAGTATTAGCTCAACGATTTCAAGCAAATTTATACACTAGCGATAAACGCTTATTTAACAGCGTTAAATCTTCTCTAAGTTGGGTTCATTTGGTTGAAGTGTAGATTTTTATTTCTCTCTCAATAGCTTTAGTTTTATTTAACCTGACTAGGCAGTATGCTTAGAAAAGCACAAAAGTCAAGCTAGTTTTGCTTACGGGGGGATATGACTTTAAACGGGTTATTTCTCGGTTATCCAAGCGGTTGAGAGAAGAAAGAGATCGGCAATTGATGGAAGAAATTGTGATAGAGAAAATCATGACTAATACATTTATCTGTGTTGATTTTAGTTTTATAAATTCTTGTAGGGTGCGTGTTTGCGGCGATAATCTCTGACAAAAAAACAAATTAATAATCTGCCGTAACGCAACAACTTAATTATTAAATGGGTGCGTTACGCTTTGGCTAACGCACCCTACGATTGATGTTTCTGTTTGTGGATAAATTGACAAAAGTTGCTCAAAATATAGCCTTAACAAGATAAATCGGCCTATTCCTAGTTAAGCTGAGTTGAGGATAAGCCGAAACCCTAATTTTACCCTAGCTGGTTAGCTCTATTCTTTCGTGGAAGTCATGGCAAAATCTCCTTAGTCCGATAATTCTTTGTACCAATCCCATCACACAAATGCCTATCCTCCTCCCTGACACCAGAATTAGGGTTGTGCAAATAAACCCGCACCCAATCGCAACTACGCCCCATTAAAGCATCTAAATTCAATAAATTCGAGTCTGTTTCTACCTTCCAGAGTTTGATAGTGTTGTCCCAACTACCGCTCACCAAAGTATTGCCATCGGGACTAAAATTAACGCTTCTGACACGGCTATCATGCCCATGGAGGGTACGGATTTCTTGGCCTGTTTCTACATCCCAAAGTTTGATAGTCTTGTCATCACTACCGCTCACCAAAGTCTTGCCGTCGGGACTAAAATTAACGCTTCTGACAGGGCCATCATGCCCCTCGAAGGTGTGGATTTCTTTGCCTGTTTTTACATCCCAGAGTTTGATAGTTTTGTCATAACTACCGCTCACCAAAGTCTCGCCGTTGGGACTAAAATTAACGCTTCTGACATGGTCTTTATGCCCCTTGAGGGTGTGGAGTTTTTGGCGTTTTTCTACATCCCAGAGTATGATAGTATTGTCATTACTACCGCTCACCAAAGTCTCGCCGTCACGACTAAAATTAACGCTTCTGACACGGTCATGATGCCCATGGAGGGTACGGATTTCCTTGCCTGTTTTTACATTCCAGAGTTTGATAGTACCGTCCCAACTACCGCTCACCAAAGTCTTGCCGTCGCGACTAAAATTAACGCTTCTGACAAGGCCCTTATGCCCCTCGAAGGTGTGGAGTTTTTGGCCTGTTTTTACATCCCAGAGTATGATAGTTTTGTCATCACTACCGCTCACCAAAGTCTTGCCGTCGGGACTAAAATTAACGCTTCTGACAGGGTAATCATTCCCCTTGAGGGTGCGGATTTCTTCGCCTGTTTTTACATCCCAGAGCTTGATAGTCCCGTCATCACTACCGCTCACCAAAGTCTTGCCCTCGTCAGGACTAAAATTAACGCTATTGACAAGGTCATCATGCCCCTTGAGGGTTTGGACTATTTCTACATTCCAGAGTTTGATAGTCCCGTCATCACTACCGCTCACCAAAGTCTTGCCCTCGTCAGGACTAAAATTAACGCTCCAGACAGGGCCTTCATGCCCCTTGAGGGTGAGGATTTCTTGGCCTGTTGACTCATTCCAGAGTTTGATGGTGTTGTCCCAACTACCGCTCACCAAAGTCTTGCCGTCGGGACTAAAATTAACGCTTCTGACACGGCTATTATGCCCCTTGAGGGTGCGGATTTCTTCGGGTTTTTCTACATTCCAGAGTTTGATAGTCTTGTCACCACTACCGCTCACCAAAGTCTTGCCGTCGTGACTAAAATTAACGCTATAGACAGGGCCATTATGCCCCTTGAGGGTGCGGATTTCTTGGGGTTTTTCTACATTCCAGAGTATGATAGTCTTGTCACCACTACCGCTCACCAAAGTCTTGCCGTCGGGACTAAAATTAACGCTATAGACAGGGCCACCATGCCCCTCGAAGGTGTGGAGTTTTTCGCCTGTTTCTACATCCCAGAGTATGATAGTCCCGTCATCACTACCGCTCACCAAAGTATTGCCGTCAGGACTAAAATTAACGCTATAGACAGTGCCACCATGCCCCTTGAGGGTACGGATTTCTTGGCCTGTTTCTACATTCCAGATTTTGATAGTTTTGTCATCACTACCGCTCACCAAAGTCTTGCCCTCGTCAGGACTAAAATTAACGCTATAGACAGGGCCACCATGCCCCTCGAAGGTGTGGAGTTTTTGGCCTGTTTCTACATTCCAGAGTTTGATAGTTTTGTCATCACTACCGCTCACCAAAGTCTTGCCGTCACGACTAAAATTAACGCTATGGACATAGCTACCATGCCCTTCTAAGCGATTGCGTTCACTTTTCCGGTTGAGAAGTTCCTGTAAGGCATTCATCACCTCCTTGTCGGATGCCTGCTGCTTTTGTAGAGTTTTTCCTGCCTTAATTGCTTCAACGAAAGCCTCTAATTCTTTTCCTCTATCAAACAAAGACAAGGAAGAAAACCCGCGAGCATTTGCCAGATTGAGTTCCGCTTGTTGTGTTTGTTTCCAAGCCATTAAACCCAATCCCGTACTAATCACCACCGCCACCAAAGAACCCGCCGCAATCCCCCAAGCGGTTCTAATTTCGCGCCGCCTGCGGGCTGCTTCGGCTTGTTTTATCCGCTCTCGCTCTTGGAGACTCTGCCTGATAAAATCCTGTTCACTTTGGCTGATATCTTCTGGGCGTTTCTTCAATTGTTCTTCCGCCTCCGCCAACGCCGCCCCGCGCAACCATGAGCCTTCATCCCCCTGCGTCTTTTGCCATTGCCCCATCGCCCCCCGCAAACGCTCCTGCCAAGCGCGAAAAACCCTGTCTGTATCCATCCAGCCCCGCAATTCCCCCCAATTGCGAATCAGTGCTTCATGCACCACTTCCACCGTCTCCACCTGTGCCTCTTCACTGCGACTGGTGACAACTAAACGCGCATCCGCCAATTGTTTCACCAGTACCCAATTTTCTTCCCCTAATTCCGCTTTTGTCGCCAGCCGCCGCGTATCTTCTGTGCCTTCCCCTGGGCGTACCAATTGGATGAAAATGCGCCGCATCTGTTCCCGTTGCGCCTCACTCAACTTGTGATATTCTTCATTGGCATGGCGGGCCAAAGCACCCTGCACTTGGCCAATTTCTGTATATGCCAGATGGGTTAACTGTTGGCCCTGTCGCCGCTGCCACAATTCCGTTAAGGCAAACTCTAGTAATGGCAAATTCCCCGGCTCACTCTCCACATCATCGAGGATGCGTTTCACCAGTCCCGCTTCCAATGTCACCCCCAATTTTTGCGCCGGTTTTTCAATAACTTCTGTCAGTTCTTCTCGGTTCATCGGCCCCAATTTCAAGTCAGTATTTTGTAAGACATCGGCAAAGGGACGATAGGAAAGAGCATTCCCCAAGAAATCCGCCCGCATAGTTAATACCAACACCATTCCTACCCTTTCAAAGGGGAATGTAGTTAATTTATCGAGAAAATTACGACGGATTGTTTCATCAGGACAGAGGGTATAAAGTTCCTCAAATTGGTCGGCAATTACCAGCACCCGTTCACTGGGATAATTCTGTTGGATTTGGGCAACAACGTCAGCTAAAGGAATATCGCCATCACGCAAATAATTGGCTAACTGACGCGCTTGGGCGAGGCGTTCTGTCTCATTTAAATTAGTTGTATAAAGGGGAACTAATGCTAAAGCTAGGGCATGAAAAGGGTCAGAACCGGGACGAAAATGGGTAAACTGCCAGTGACCTTCTTGTTGCAATTTGGGGACTAATCCCGCAAAAACCACCGAGGATTTACCACTTCCCGACGCACCTAATAGGGGGATAAAATTACGGGTTTGGGTTGCCTGAAATAGGGTTTTAATAAAGCTTTTGCGCCCAAAAAAGTATTCTGCATCTCCTGGCCCAAAATGAAACAAGCCACGATAGGGACAGGGCAGTTTATCATCGGCAACATCGGCAGAATCAGCAGGGGCTATTCTTGCTTCTTCTCGATAATAGTAATTGGTAATCGTGATGGTTGCATTGCCAGTCCCAGAGGCAGCAGCATATTGAGCTTTTGTAATATTTTGTTGAATTTCGCTTGGTTCTGACATATCAACCATCCTGATTAATTAAAATACAGTCTCAGTCATCCTTAGATGTGCCATGCTCGGTGATGCCGCTAATACTAGCATTACCCGTGCCAGAGGCAGCAGTATATTTAACATTACTGATATTTTGGGTGATAATTTGTTGTCCACCGGGTTGTTCTTGGAGCTTGTCTAGTAAATCTTGGGCTAATTTAGTGATTTCATTATCTTTATCAACCCCCGCTTCGACAATTTTAGGCTCTTCGTTACCCTTTATGCTAAATCAACAGACAAGATGCCAAGACAACATACTTCTAACCCAAAAATTCCGAAAGTTTCTAAAGCCATAGGCTCTCCGTTTTATTAGTTTAAGTTTATTGTTGATTCCCTCGACCA
>NZ_JAPZSZ010000144.1:0-2556 GCF_027532095.1 Microcystis sp. LE19-195.1E | reverse complement strand
GAGGAACGCAACCAAGCACAACAAGAACGCGACCAAGCACAACAAGAACGCAACCAAGCACAACAAGAACGCGATCGCGCTTTTGCCCGATTACGGGAATTGGGCATTGACCCGACACAGTTGTGACTATAATTAATCTTCCTCGGAGATGCCGTCATCTTCCACCACCGCTTCGGTGATAGGAGAGGGGGGAATTTCCGTTAAGGGAGATAAATCCGCAGGGGGGGCCACCACGCGATCGAGTTTTAGGGTTAAATAACGAATAACCTCATCACTTAAACCCATGGCCCGTTCCATGGGGGCGACTTGTTTGCCGCTGGCCTGATAATTCATCTGCACATAGACACCTATCAAAAATTTGTTGAAAGAAATCCCAAATTTCTCAACTCAATTGTCCTGTTTTGACTTCTTCCCTTGAGATAGTTTGCGCTGGCAGAAAGCGCCAAATCCCAATACACCTAAGCCTAAAATTGTGCTAGGTTCAGGGGTTGAAGTGGGTTGAGAAATTCGGGTAAGTTTAATATTGTTAGCACCACTAACGGTGGCAAAGGCTAGATCGAAAACAAGTGGATTAGGCTCTACATTAACATCAAGGTCAGCTAATGAATTAGTTGGGAGACCGCCCACATCAGGACCACCTTGCAGTTTTGATGTAGCAGTCCCTGGAAAAACAAAAACCGCTGCTCTGTTAGCAGGATTTGTAGTTGCTACTACACTATTAGTTACAAGACCACTACCTGTATCATCAAAGGCTGATGCCCCTGCTGTTAAGACAGTATTTTCAGGAATAAACTCGAATTTTAACCCTGCATTCTCTAGGGGAGTCCCGTCGGCCAAGGTGACTGACGTTAAAGCAAATCCCTGATCGCGGGTAGAGCCGAGAATTGAACCTACAAAAGAGATATTATCTGAAAAGTCGAAGATTACCTGAATACTACCGCCTTGAGAACCATTAATTCCATTATCACCAATGCCCATGTACAGGGAAGCCGGCTGATCGACATCAAGTGAAAAAGGTACGGAAAATTGAGTATCTACAACAGTGAAGCCACCACCTGGTGGAAGAACAACGGAACTAAGTACCCCCGATGTAAATGGTGTACCACCTGGAAAATATCCTAAGCCTCCAATTTGGGAGGCAGGGGCATTAACTCCGAAGTGTAACGCCATGTCACCATAACCCAAGCCGAATCGATTCACTTCACCAAAAAGACGGAAGTTGGCTTTTAGGTCAACGGCTTGTGCCGTACCCGCTGCTGCCAAAATGATAAGTATTACCCCCCCCGATGGAGTATTGCATAAGTTTTGCTAATGTCATAACTAAATGCCTCTTAAAAAATGTGGTTCTGCCTGATCTATAATGTTTAATTCTGTAGATTTGAAAGTCTTGCCGTTAAATTTATCAAATCTTAACAATACTCTAAGTTACTTATAAAAATAAAGGTATGTTAGCGACAGCGTAACACGCCCTACTTATCGCTCTCTTACTCAAAGGCAAAAGCACTATCTTCTTCATGAATCGGCAAAATTCAGTAAAATAGCAATAGACTAAATCAGAGAGAAAAAATTAGCTATGGCAACTACATCCGAAGACGTATGGCGACTCTTAGCCGAATTAGCGACTGCTCAAGCTGAATTAACTGCCGCTCAAAAAGAAACTGACAAACAACTGAAGGAAGTTAGTCAGCAACAGAAGAAAACTGACAAACAACTCAAAGAATTAGGTCAGCAAATTGGGGGACTCGGTGCCAAATTCGGCAGCTTTACCGAAGGACTTGCCCTTCCCTCAATGGAAACGATTCTCAGACAACGCTTTGGTATGGAAGTTGTTAGTCCCAGTGTGCGAGTCAGTAAAGAAGGACAACACCTAGAAATTGATGTCCTTGCCTATACCAATGGTCAGCTAAATACTGCTTATATCGTCGAGGTTAAAAGTCATGCTAGAGAGGAGTCTATTTCACAATTAAAAAGTATTTTGCAACGGTTTCGCCGCTTTTTCCCTGAACACAAAGATAAAAAACTCTATGGCATATTAGCGGCGGTTCATTTATCATCAGAATTACGGGAAAAAATTCTGCAAGAAGGGTTTTATGTGGCTCGGATTCATGACCAAGTATTTGAATTGGATATTCCCGATAATTTTCAACCTCGACTTTATTAAAAATTTAGATATAATACTAAATCCTGTTATTAAATGATTATTTATTCTCCCCTTTGACTTTTGCCTTTTGCATGAGTGCCTCTCCTGATATGTAGCCCATACTCAACGGATTTAGTACAAGGCCAAGCCGTCCTTTTAGGATGGGGTTTTAAACCCAGGATTTGCGATGATACAATAAAGCTAGGCAAAAATGCGATCGCAAGAGATAAAGCATGGTTCAAGCACCCATCGAACCCCAACTTTTCTATCCTGACTCCGACGGTAAACCTATGGCCGACAACACAGTTCAATATCGCTGGATTGTTCGCTTGGTTGCCAATCTCAAGTATTTATTTAAAGGGCAAACCGTCTTTGTCGCTGGAGATTTGCTCTGGTATCCCCAGCAGGTAACTGTA
>NZ_JAPZSZ010000215.1:0-9590 GCF_027532095.1 Microcystis sp. LE19-195.1E | reverse complement strand
TGAGGTGGTCAACTACCTAATTTTCAGGGAAAAAGTACCTGAATTTTCCCCCGATCCCCGCAATGGCTGGCACTTTTTGAGGGGAAAAAAGTCCAAAAGTCTTATCCAACAAGGTTTTTAGATTTATTCAGCAGACCCTAACTAAGCTAGAGATAGGACAATCAGAAATAAGAGGGGATATTAAAGCCCTAGATTCTAAAGTTATGGAAATAGAAAAGCGTATTGACGACCTGAATGTACGGGTGAATATTAGCAATAATGGGTTTCTTGGCATTGTCGAAATTTTGGTGACAGGAATACTAGGTATTCTGGGAAAAATCGTCTTTTTTCCTAATCCCTAAAAGTTATCCTTAGTCTTGCATATCGGCAATTTTGATGCCTTGTCGATTAGAGAAAAAATCAGCAAAAGTAGGAGTTTAGCAAAATGTCTAACGAAACCGTAACTTATTCCCTAGAAGCAGTCCTGACAAGGATTGAGGGAAAAATCGACTCTTTACAAAGAGATGTTAATAAGCTAGAGATAGGACAATCAGAAATAAGAGGGGATATTAAAGCCCTAGATTCTAAAGTTATGGAAATAGAAAAGCGTATTGACGACCTGAATGCACGGGTGAATATTACTACTAATGGGTTTCTTGGCATTGTCGGAATTTTGGTGACAGGAATACTAGGCATTCTGGGAAAAATCGTCTTTTTCCCTAATCCCTAAAAGTTATCCCTAATGGTAATTCGTCCAGATTTGTTTACTCTACAATTTTCAAGGATACAGAGAAAAACAATCTGCAAAAATCCCTCTTTCCTTTCTCCTCTCTGCGACTGTAGCGCCTCTGCGTGAAACAAAAAATATAACACTCATGCCCGAATCACAGTAATTCTATATTGATTTTCTGTCACCACCACCTCAGTGGATAATCTTTCTTCCATAGGTAAAGCATTTTTACGCCTATCAAAAATAAATAACCAACCAAAATCTAAACCCAAACGTCCTAAATAAGATTCTAATTGTTCAATTCCATCAGCTTGCGGATTGCGTTTTTTATCCCGCCATACTTTTAATTCAATCCCTAAAATTACATCTTTATACTGCAAACATAAATCCATTCTATCACTACCAATTGCATATTCCCTTTCTAAAACCCCCCCACCATTAACCACACGATGTAAAAAAGCCATTAATACAATATGGGGGGCAATTTCATGGTAAGCAGCACTACTTAATAATGGTTCGACCTGTTGTCGCCAAAACTTGAGAAATGCTGTTAATAAAGCATCTATATTTAATTCACCTTTTGCTGTCAACCAACTAGGACTAATTAAAGGTAAACTGTCCTGAGTTCCTTGTACTAAAACACGGGGAATAACTTCACGATAAATGGGGTTAGAAATAACTAATCCCCCCATCGGATCACGTCGTAATAATCCTAAATCTATTAAATATTGGCGATCATCTGCTAGGGTATCCGGTAAGGTTTGCCCTGCTAAAATTGGTTCAATAATGTTTTTCACTCGTTTTTCTCTGAGTTTTTCCGCTAAACTATCTAAATGAGTATCCTGACGAGCAATTAATATTTCCTTAGCTTGTAAAATGTTTTCTTCGGTAATAGCAATACTTCTATCTTTTACCATTTTTTCTACAATTTCTTTAGCTAAAGCATTGACTAACCAAGGTTGTCCTTGAGTTAAATCAAACGCTGTTTCTATAGCTTCTGGTGTGAAAATTTGTCCAGTTGCTGCTGTATGTTGTTGATATAATTCAACCACTTCTGCAAGATTAAAATTTCGCATGGTAAGAGAAGCAACTTTGATATTAAAAGGACTAGATGTATTTAATCTATCACTACCTCCCGATGCTACTTTATAATCTCTCACATCTCGCAAACCAATTAATCCTACTGAGGTCGGGAAATTTTCTGGACGATTAGGAAAACCATCTCTTAACTGTCGTAAAACTGATATTAATGTTTGGTCTTGTAAAGAATCAATTTCATCTATAAATAATACTAAAGGTCGGTTTAAAGATTTTGCCCAACCTGTTAAAAAATCATTAATTCTATTTCCTGGTTCTTCCTGTTGCCATTGTTTAACAGGTGGTTGTAATTCTTTGGGTAAGCGGATATTTATTGTATTATACCAAGCTCTTAAAATCGCTAATTCTGCTGCACTGGGATCATGATTGAATGCACTTCCTACTTCCACTGATACCATGACTGCGGCATAATTTCCAGTATCGGTAAGTTGTTGTGCTAGAGCTAACATTGCGGTGGTTTTCCCCGTTTGTCGTGGTGCATGAAGGACAAAATAACTTTCTTGTTGAATTAGCTCCTCTAAATCTGGTAATCGTACTGTGGGAGATAGCATATAGTGGATATCGTCTTTACAGGGACCGGCAATATTAAACCAGCGAGTCATAGAATTTTGGCAGTGGGTGAACTCTTTAAGTTTACACTATCTATAATTATGTTGGTATCAAGCAAGATTTTCACAGTTTATGTTTCTCCTTTAAATATTCCCATTTAGCTTGATCTGGATCAAAATCAGGAGGTGCAGGTTGGGTTTTCTCAAACCAGTTTTGCAAAACCTTGATTTTAGTTGGTCTTTTTGGTGTTTCTGGTGCTGGTTCAGTGGTTGGGGTTGTGGTATGATCAAGGGTGTCTGTGGCTGCCCAAACTACAATTTCCACGTTTCTGGGGGGTAAATTCAGGGGTTCGGTAATCAGCAACTTACCAGATTGATCAATTTTTCCTTTGAGTTTGTATGCTTGCATGATGTTTTTTTAGGACTTAAGCAATACGTGGCTGAACGCCTTATTCTTGCGTAGGGGTAATTCATGAATTACCCCTACTTTCGGTCTTTTTTGCGTAAGTCCTGTTTTTATGATAATCTATTTTTAGATGATATCATATTGAGCAAAATTCCCTCTCTAAATTTGGGTTGAAATTATGATAACTACACTCATCGAACGAGAAGCAGAACCAATTTTAATTAGTGACTTAACCTGGAGAGAATTTAAAGCTGTTGAACAGCTAATTGAGCGCCCAGGGTTAAGGTTATCTTTTTTAGATGGAGTTTTGGAGATTAGAAAAATGCCAGGGAAAAAACAGGAAACTATCAAAAAACGTATTGCTTCTTTAGTAGAAATTTATTTAGAATTTTTGGAATTAGATTTTACTCCTACTGGTTCTGTCACCCTAGAAAATGAATTTGAAAAGGTTAAAAAAGAAGGTGATGAATCTTATGAATTGGGAGCAAATAGAAAACATCCTGATTTAGTGATTGAGGTGGTTGTTAGTAGTGGAGGAATTAATAAACTGGAAGCATACAAACGGTTACAAATTCCTGAAGTTTGGTTTTGGACGAATGATGAGTTATTGTTTTATGGTTTAGGAAATGAGGGATATGAAGCTGTTAGTAAATCGCAACTTTTACCGAGTTTAGATGTAGGTTTATTGATGCGTTGTATTAATACAGAAAATCATGCTCAAGCACTGCGGGAATTTAGAGCAGGGATAAAAATTATTGAACCAACTTAACGGAGGCAGGAGGCAGAGGGCAGCAGGCAGTTTTTGTAACGGGGATTTATGCCCCGCTACAAAAATTTTCGCCTTAAAAGACGAGGTTTTAGACCCGATTTTTTCGATAATTGGGGTCAACTAGAATTTTGGCTAATTGTTGGCGATTATCCCACTGCCTACTTCTTCGACAACTTTGTAGATTTTGTGGCCTCTAGCAACAGCATAATCTTTTAATCGGTCAGCTTGTCTATCTAGATTGTCTTTATTTTCGGCGCTGGAAACTCTTGCATAAGTGCCAGCTATCAAGTCGGGTTTTGAACGGTTGTCATCCGTTATGATAATTGTACCAGAAGGCAATTGATAGCCTGTTAAATTCCCTTGTTTCCACCACCTCCAAGCCGTTCGATAACTTATTCCTGTTTTTTTTGCCTAGTCTGATAGTTTCCTGTCCACATATTGCCATGCTTGACTATATCTGATTATATTTCTCTTGAAACTTTAAAATACCCTCCGCTCAAAGACAGGGACAACCTTTGATCCTAGCCCATCGATAGAAAAACTACTATTAGGGCCACTGGTAGCAACAAGGTGAACGGTGACAGAACTTAACGGCCTATGATTAAAGAAACGAGGAATCAGAACCCTAAATAAATCCTCGCTCCGCCATTGCCTTGATTCTCCCTGATAATTATGGGACTTTTTGCCCGTCACCAAAACCTCCGTCAGTGGTTTAAATCCCAACACTTCGGACGTAGCGCAACCGATAGTCGCTATGCTTTACTGGTAGCCTGTTTAATCGGAATTCTCTCCGCCCTTGCCGCTATTATCCTGAAATTGGGTATCGGTTGGTTAGGTGGTTGGCGGGTGCATCTAGTAGCCAATTCCTCTCCTTTCCTAGTTTTGCCCCTCGGCGGTTTTCTGCTCGGTTACAGTGCTGGTTGGATTGTCGAACACTTCTCCCCCGCAGCCGCCGGGGGTGGTATTCCCCAAGTAAAAGCGGCCTTAGCTAAATATCCTTTGCCCCTGTCTTGGCGGGTCGCCCTAGTAAAAATGATCGGGGCGATCCTGATCCTTGGCGGTGGTTTAACCCTTGGTCGTCGCGCCCCCACGGTACACATCGGGGCGGCCCTAGCGGCCCAGTTAAGCGTCTGGCTGCCCACCAGTCCTGATCACCGTCGTCAGATGATCGCAGCCGGGGCAGCCGCGGGGTTAGCGGCCGGTTTTACTACTCCCATCGCCGGCGTCCTCTTTGTGATCGAGGAATTAATGCGCGATGTCTCCAGTATGACCCTAGAAACGGCGATTGTGGCTTCCTTTACCGGGGCCGTGGTTTCAATGATGCTGCAGAATACCCCCTCAATGATCACTGAATATGCCAATATTAGCTTCTCTGCCCAAGAAATACCCATTTATTGCCTTTTAGGGGCTTTAGCGGGCTTATTGGGGGCTTTATTCAATCAAGGCATCCTTTTTTGTAGCCAGATGCAGCGGCGTTGGCGGTTATCTCTGGCTTGGCGTATCGGTCTGGTCAGCTGGTTATCCGGAACGGTAGTGGCCTTTTTACCCGACTTTTTTCGAGATAATACGGGTTTACGGGAATTTTTGCTGGCAGGGGAATTAAGTTGGCAGAATACCGCCCTCGCTTTCGTCGTCTATTTTTTCCTGACGATGATCTCCTATAGTTCTGGCGCTCCGGGAGGACTCCTCGCCCCCGCTTTGGTGTTGGGCTCCTGCTTGGGGTTTCTGGTGGGGGGAATCGAGACGAAAATGATGGGTTTCGGCAGCGAAGCTAGTTATACTTTAGCGGGTATGGGGGCTTTTTTTACGGGAGTAGTCAGGGTTCCGGTAACGGCGATCGTGATTGTCTTTGAACTGCATCGCAATTTTAATATTGTGCTGCCCCTGATGTTGACCTGTGCCGTTTCTTATATCACTGCCGAAAGCATTCACCCCGGTTCCCTCTATCAGCATTTACTTTCCGCTAGTGGCATTATTCTCAACGAAGAAACCCCTTCTAATGATGTGTTGGCCCATCTGTCGGCTATGGATGTGATGCAATCGCAGGTGGAAATTCTGGCGGCAGATTTACCCCTGGGGGAAGTGGTGAAAATTATGTCCCGTTCCCATCATCGCGGTTTTCCCGTGGTGGATCAGGGGCGACTATTGGGGATTTTTACCCAAAGTGATCTGGATAAATGGCGATCGAAAAACAGTCAAACAGTCCTACGGGAGATCATGACTCCCAATCCGATTACCGTGGCCCCCCAGGCAGCTTTAAGCGATGTTTTATTTCTCTTAAATCGCTATCAGCTTTCCCGTCTACCCGTTACCGATGGTCAAAAACTGGTGGGGATCATCACCCGCACCGATATTATCCGGGTGGAAGCCGATCAATTGGGGGGGGTTTGTCAACTGCCTCAACCCAGTACCCCTTCCTATGTGGTTTATCAAACTCGTTCCCCGGCCGTGGGAATAGGACGGATTTTGTTACCTATTGCCAATCCCGACACCGCTACCGCTTTGTTTAAAATTGCTGCTGCGATCGCCCGTCAACGCGATTATGAAATAGATTGTCTCTATGTGATTACCGTGCCTCGTCTCAGTTCTCCGGCGGAAGTAAAGGTAGATACGCGGCAAGGACGCAAATTACTTCATCGTCTGGAAAGATTAGCCCGACGGCAGAATATCTCTGTTCATACACAAATTTCCGTTGCTCAGGATATCGCCGACGGGATTTTGGCCACGATTCGCGAACGACACAGCAATTTATTAATTATGGGTTGGACGGGGGAAAAATCGACTACTGGGGCGATTTTTGGGTTTTTAGTCGATACTTTGATTGCTCAAGCTCCCTGTGAAACCATCTTGGTAAAATTGGGGACAAAGGATTGTTTTCCCAACGATCCTAATCGGGAAAGGATGTGGCTGATTCCCACCGCCGGCGGTCCGAATGCCCAACGCGCTTTAGCATTATTGCCTAGTTTGCTGTCTTTGTCCGAGTCTTCGGATCATCCCAAACTTTGGTTATGTAAAATCTATTCCCCGACGGAGTTACTGCCAGATCTGTCCACTTTGGAAGTTTTACAAGCATCTTTACAGAAAGCGATCGCACAGCCGATTGTGCCTTTACCGATTTGTTCGGCCTCTCCGGCCGAGGCGGTCATTCATCTGGTAGAATCGGAGGATTGTTCTTTGGTGCTTTTGGGTGCATCTAGGGAAAGTTTGCTCAATCAGTTCTTAAATGGCAATATCCCCTCGACGATTGCCCGTGCCGTTAATTGCACTGTGATTCTCGTGCGAGGGGAATTATCGGAGTAGGTTATTAGCTAGGCGGAAGCTAAAGTTAAACCGAAGGGTACGGTATTGTCAATTTTCGCCCCTTGACTTTCCTCTAGGGAATGGGGATAAAATATTTCCCTGTCTAGTTGACCATCGGAGTCATCCTCATCCCCATCGCTGATATAAAGGCGTTCACAGGGGATGTTATCGGAAAGGATGGCACTGGCCATCATCCCCGTATGAATCTCTAAGAAAGCATCCGCTAGGGTCTCAAATACTAAACGCTGCCCGGGGAAAACCACCCTTTCAAAATACCAGTTAGCAATATTGGTGATGCGAACAATTTGAATATGACTGGTCGCATTGACATAGCAACAAAGAATACTATTTTTCTTGCCGTTGGGGAGGGGATCGAGAATCTGTGCCATAGCAATTGGGGTGATCTTAAAGTGGGTTTCTCATCGCTCCTTCACCGTAACATCCTTTGATCCCCGATAGTTGTAAAGATGATTACATTACTCTGATAAAAATCTACCGATAGCTTTTTCTGGTGATAGAAAGCGGTTTTTATTAAAAAATCATTAAATTTAACTAATGCCTAGTTTTGGCTATTTGTCAAGGGGGGAACTACGTTTTTTTGCTGTTTTTCTTGATTTTTTGCCCAGCTATTTATCACTCAATTTTGTTGACGGTTTCAGGATTATCGAAACCGAGGTAATTTTTGTCAAGTTAGATACCTCTTGCTCTTGATCTTATCGATCTGGTTGACTAAAAAGGGGCGGCCTGTGCTGGGACTGATAAGTTTTACAGTGCTGGGGATAATAATCCCTCGATTGTTCGGGGTTTCTAGCCAAATTTCCCCTGAGAATCCCCGTCTTTTGCAAGCGGGGAAATGTCAATTCATCAATCTTGGGACTCTATCAATCAATTTTCCTGGCCGAAGCAGCATTAACTATAAACTTTCTAAAACCTCTTGAGCGGCGGCCAAAGTCCGTTCGATATCGGCCTCTGTGTGAGCTAAAGAAGTAAAACCAGCTTCAAACTGGGAAGGAGCTAGATAAACGCCTCTTTCCAACATTCCCCGGTGAAAACGACCGAATTTAGCCACATCGGCCTTTTTGGCCTCTTCATAGTTATGCACGGGGGTGCCAGTGAAAAACATCCCGAACATGGCACTGATATGACCTCCAAAAACTCTATGACCAGCATCTCTGGCCACTTTCAGCAGCCCTTCAGTTAAGGATTTGGTCACTTTATTGAGATATTCGTAGGTGCCGGGGCGCTGGAGTAACTCTAGGGTTTTAATTCCCGCCGTCATAGCCAAAGGGTTGCCGGATAAGGTTCCCGCTTGGTACATCGGGCCGGCCGGAGCCACCATCGCCATAATATCGGCCCGACCGCCGTAGGCCCCCACCGGCAGCCCACCGCCGATAACTTTGCCGAGGGTGGTTAAATCGGGGGTGATGCCGAATTTTTCCTGAGCGCCACCGTAGGCGATGCGGAATCCGGTCATTACCTCATCAAACATTAATAGGGACCCGTATTCCTTGGTTAATTCGCGCAATCCTTCTAAAAAGCCCGCATCCGGCACGATAAAGCCGGCATTACCCACCACTGGCTCTAAAATCACCCCGGCAATCGAGTCGGGATTTTCGACAAAAAGGGCTTTTACCGCTTCCAAGTCATTGTAGGGGGCGGTTAAAGTGTTGTTAGTGGTGGTTTTGGGAACCCCCGGCGAGTCGGGTAGGCCCAGGGTCGCTACACCAGAGCCGGCTTTAACGAGGAACATATCGGCGTGACCGTGGTAACAGCCCTCGAATTTGATGATTTTATCCCGGCCGGTAAAAGCCCGCATTAAGCGCAGGACGGACATACAGGCTTCGGTGCCGGAATTGACAAAACGCACCATTTCAATGCTGGGAACGGCATCAATCACCATTTCAGCGAGAATATTTTCCTGAACACAGGGAGCCCCGAAACTGGTCCCTTTATCTAGGGCATCGTGTAGGGCGGCAATCACTTCGGGATGGGCATGACCACAGATAGCCGGCCCCCAAGTTCCCACATAGTCGATGTATTCGTTACCGTCCACGTCGCGAATATAGGCCCCTTTGACGCTTTCAAAAACGATGGGTTGACCACCGACGGATTTAAAGGCCCGCACGGGGGAACTTACACCCCCCGGCATTAATTTTTGAGCGGCTGTAAAGATTTCTTTCGATTTTGTTGTTTGATACGAAGATGTGCTAACCAATCCTGTCTCCTTGTCTATTTGAGTCTATCGGTTTCCGGGAATGCCCGGAGCTTTGTTTTGTTAACTTCCTGCTGCTTGTTCCATTTTAAAGATCACTGGCCTACATTTGACGCAATTTTTTCCCTAAGAAAGATGCTGGTCGGCTCAAGTCTCGCTATTGTTAACTTGTAGCCTGATGCTTAACAGTTGATGTGATTGGCTGAGAAAGGGCAAAAATTTCACTTTTGACAATTTTTCCACAATCTTTTCAGAATTGCAGTAAAAACCTAGCAATGGGCGAAGTTATTGCTATTGATAGATTTTAGCCCGGAAAGAGCGATCAAAAAAAGCTCTGGTTTTCCACAGATTTTCCACAGGGGAATTCTTGCTATTATTTTTTAGCGTACAAAAAAACTATTCCTGCTTTGACATCCTCGCCGCCGTAAAACGGACGGCGATTCCCAAACCTCACGATTTAGGTTTCTGCTTCTTTCCCGAAGGATTTTTCGCACCTGCCTTAACAGATTTACTCTGTTCTGGTCTTATGGTCGCTCTACAGACTGACA
>NZ_JAPZSZ010000293.1:0-2315 GCF_027532095.1 Microcystis sp. LE19-195.1E | reverse complement strand
TGGTACAAAAAAAGAGGGCAACAAAGCCTGAAACGACCGGCTACTGACGACCGACGACCGACTCCTAACCCCACCAACAAACTTTTTGCCGCCAACCCTATTTAGTTCCTAGTTCAACCGAGACTAACCGATTCACTTGAGGAGCAAACAAACCCCGAAAGCCCTTGTCTTTAAGGGTATTCATGGTTTCTTTGGCAGCATACCAACTATCTCCTGTGACTGTCTCTGGTTTCAATCCCCAAGCTTTTACTTCGTCCAACATTTCTAAGAAATATTCATGTTTTGTCTGACCCTCCTGTTTATTAACGATTCGATAATTAACGGGAACTGACCTTCCTTTACAATCGGTATAATATCAGGTAACTGCGTTAATACCTTTGACTACTTTTTTGTGTTTACCACCAGTAAAAGTAATCGATTAACTCAGCTTTAGCTGGGTGACTATAAGGCTTGTCAATTACCATGTCGTCTGTAATGATTGTTCCTCCTTCAAGTTCGATTTGAGGAGCCACTTCATCAAACAAATCCTTGGGTGTATAGTTCTCTCGCCACAAGAAACGATTGACACTGTCATGAGATAAATTGCCCAGAATTTGAGCCAAACGAACACAGCTTATATATTTAGGTTCGCCGAGCAAAAATAGGGTGTAAATAGCCAGATTACATTGAGCAGTTGTTGGCTTCGTAATGTTTCTCATCAGTTGTTCTGTTATAAGAGATGCCCTTGTGTCAGGAAATCAAATCGGAGAGGGTTTTGTCAAGAGTCGAGAGAGAAATTGTATCTAAGACTAACAAAATTAGACCACCCACATTTAAGCCTTT
Source organism: Microcystis sp. LE19-195.1E (assembly GCF_027532095.1). NCBI lineage: Bacteria > Bacillati > Cyanobacteriota > Cyanophyceae > Chroococcales > Microcystaceae > Microcystis > Microcystis sp. LE19-195.1E. Next base: position 1,493 of record NZ_JAPZSZ010000293.1, on the reverse strand, counting down.
TTGTCAATGCGTAATTTCTATGCTTGCAGAAACGGTATCGTTACATTTTGTGTCGTATTCAAGCAATTCATACAGACTCAATCAATTCATACAGTAAATCAAACAACCACCCGTTACAGTAATACCAGAAGCAGAATTGTTAGCTCAACTTAGGTAAGCAGTTCTCAAATCCAACAAATTCAATAAGGAGAGCATCATGAGCTTAAAAGATAGAACCGAGGCAACCGCCAAAAATATCGAAGGTAAAGTTCAAGAAGCAGTAGGAGATCTGACTGGCGATCCCAAAGCTCAAGCAGAGGGCAAGGAAAAACAGGCAGAGGCAAAAGTTCGTCACACTATCGAAGATGTGAAAGAGGAAGTCAAAAAAATTATTGATTAGTAGGTCATTTGTCACGGCAACCGCCATTCAGACAAATGATTGAAACCCGGCTTTCATCGGAACTCTTCCTCAAAAAATGGTTTCTTTCGAGACAGGTGAAACCCTAGGACAAGGCGGCGTAAATAAACCCAATATTACCAGATATCTAGCTTCTCAAAGAAGTCGAATATCTCTCCCTCGGTAAATAAACTTACGCCGTCAAAGACTAGAAAAATCTTTCTCGAAAGGGTCTAGACAGTAGTTGTTCATCATCCATGTATCATCGATTCATCAAATTCTTTTTGGGAGTTAAAATGATGTCACTTCAACAGATTCGTCGCTTTTTTGTCACCATTATTTTAACTATAATGCTGGCAATTACTATAGCTTTTGATTTTGGAACTACAAATAGTTGGGCTGCAACTTTACCCACCCAATCGCAGACTCAAATCGCAAGCATGAATCGAGCCAAGGCAGTTACGAAAAATATTGAAGGCAAAGCTCAAGAAGCGATTGGCAACATGACAGGCGATCCCAAAGATCAGATGATGGGAAAAGCCAAGCAAGTCGAAAGTCAGGCTCGTAACGCAGCAGAAGATATAAAAGACCAGATGAAGTTAAAAGGGAGGGCAAAAGCAGTCACAAAGAACATTGAAGGCAAAGCTCAAGAAGCGATAGGTAAAGCTACTGGCAACCGCCAAGATCAAGTTGCTGGAAAAGCTAAACAAGTCGAAAGCCAAGTTCGCAATGCAGTAGAAGACGTAAAAGATACGGTTCAAGATATACTCAATTAAGGATCGATGACTGAATTTTCATTACTTTTCTCTAAATCAAGGAGGGAAATATGTTCGATCTCGTTTGGACTGCCGTTGTTATACTTTTCATCCTCTGGGTGTTAGGATTCTCCATTAACATTGGCGGCGGCTTAATCCACCTGCTTTTGGTTTTGGTGCTGATTGGCGTTGTCTACAACTTGTTTATGAGGCGACGGTAATGGGAGCAAGTCAGTTTTGTCAGAACATAAATACTATTCAATAGCTAAAGACTGTTATTTAGGTAAGCACAGCGGTGTTTAAGCACTTGAGGGATATTTTCTTCATTCCACTGGGCTCCAGAAATTTTCAGTCGTCGGTCA
>NZ_JAPZSZ010000332.1:0-4599 GCF_027532095.1 Microcystis sp. LE19-195.1E | reverse complement strand
GTGTGGGGTTTTACCAGTTTTGAGGTGGCCAATTACCTAATTTTCAGGGAAAAAGTGCCTAAATTTCCCCCCGATCACTCCCAGATCCAGTACTTTTTGATTGACAAAAGGTCTAAAAGTCTTACCCAACAAGGTTTTTAGATTTATTCAACCAGCCCTAGATAATTTATGAGAACGAACAAAGGAAATTCTAAATCCTCCCGCCCGTTGCGAGTGCCGAGAGGTCGCAGGGACGACCGCCGCCACACCCCCAAGGTAAACCGGACAGGTCTCTATCAACGCGCGATCCGGCAGTCCTTCCTCAAACTCGACCCGCGCATCGCCGTGCGTAACCCGGTCCTGTTCGTGGTCTGGTTAGGAACGATCGTCACGGCCCTGGTCACGATCGACCCGCATCTATTCGGCACGATCGCCGGGGATAGGGGACAACAACGGCTACTTAACGGCATCATCACCCTCATCCTCTTCTTCACGGTGCTGTTCGCCAACTTCGCCGAGGCGATCGCCGAGGGACGGGGAAAAGCCCAGGCCGATGCCCTGCGCTCCACCCGCAGCGACACGATGGCCCAGAAAATCCTTGCCGACGGCTCGATCGAGTCGGTCAGTTCCACGGCCTTGGGTCGGGGCGATCGGGTAAAACTGGTGGCCGGGGACGTGATTCCCGCCGACGGGGAAGTGATCGAGGGAATCGGTTCGGTGGATGAATCGGCGATCACCGGAGAATCGGCCCCCGTCCTCAAACAACCCGGAACCGACATCGCCAGTTCCGTCACCGGCGGCACCAGGCTTCTCTCGGACGAGTTGACAGTGCGGATCACTCAAGATCCCGGCCAGGGTTTTATCGATCGCATGATCTCCCTTGTGGAAGGGGCCGAGCGCACGAAAACCCCCAACGAGATCGCGCTGACGGTACTTCTGGCCGTGTTAACCCAAGTCTTTCTAATTGTCGTGGCCACGATTCCCTCGATCGGGAACTATATCGCCGGTTTCCTGGAAACGAGCCTCGGGCCGGCGGTCGCGGATACCTTTCGGGCCGGTTCCAGTATCGCCATCTTGATCTCGCTCCTCGTCGCCCTCATTCCCACGACGATCGGCGGTTTATTGAGCGCGATCGGCATCGCTGGCATGGATCGTGTGGCTCAGTTTAACGTCATCGCCACCTCCGGGCGCGCGGTGGAAGCCTGCGGCGACGTGAATACCCTCCTTCTCGACAAAACGGGAACGATCACCCTCGGCAACCGACTGGCTGACGAATTTATCCCCGTGAACGGTCATAACCTCGAGGAATTAGCCCGCATCTGTCTAGCGGCCAGCCTTTTCGACGAAACCCCGGAAGGACGCTCGATCGTTGCCTTAGCCCGGAATTTGGGCGCGAACCTCGATATCGATGGCCAACCCGGCGAGGGAATCGAATTCTCCGCTCGTACCCGCATGAGCGGCACCGATAGGGCCGGCGAGGAATACCGTAAGGGAGCCGTAGACGCGATTAAAGGTTTCGTCCGTTCCCGCGGTGGTTCTGTTCCCGAGACCCTCGATGAGGCACAGGAAAGGGTTTCCCGTTTGGGGGGGACTCCCCTGGCCGTCTGTCGGGGTAACGATATCTACGGGGTGATCTATCTCAAGGACATCGTGAAGCCAGGATTAAAAGAGCGTTTCGACCAATTACGGCGCATGGGTGTGAGAACGATCATGCTCACCGGCGACAACCAGATCACGGCGGCGGTGATCGCGGCGGAGGCGGGGGTGGATGATTTTATCGCCGAGGCCACCCCAGAAGATAAGATCGAGGTGATCCGTCGCGAGCAAGCCAAGGGCAAGTTAGTTGCCATGACGGGAGACGGAACCAACGACGCACCCGCACTGGCCCAGGCTAATGTCGGTGTGGCGATGAACTCCGGAACCCAAGCGGCGAAGGAGGCGGCCAATATGGTGGATCTCGATTCCGACCCGACCAAGCTGATCGATTTAGTGACCATCGGCAAACAGTTACTCATTACCCGCGGCGCCCTAACCACGTTTTCGGTAGCCAACGATATCGCCAAGTATTTCGCCATTATCCCGACGATTTTCGCCGCTGCCGGGATCGGTGCTTTAAACATCATGGGTTTGAAAAGCGCTCAATCGGCGATCGTCTCAGCCCTGATCTACAATGCCCTGATTATCCCCGTTTTGATTCCCCTAGCACTTAAAGGCGTTCAATTTCGCCCGCTCACTGCTGACCAACTATTGCGGCGCAATATCCTCATCTACGGCGTGGGAGGCATGATTGCGCCGTTTATTGCTATTAAGATTATTGATGAGATAATTTCAGCGATCGGGTTGAGGTAATGGGAAAATCGGCAATATTTAAGCCTAGTTTATTCGGATTGAAGCACTTGAATCGGGATTTTAGCCAAAAAGAAACATGGGGTAAAAATCAATTTAACTCCTCATTTCCAGCTTCTTTGTGCGCTTACTTGGATGGGAAAGGACTGAAAAATGTATATCTGAAACTTGACGAAAATTTAAAAATTCAACCTGCGGAGTTAAGTACACAAGAGTTATACGGTCTAGCTCCCGATTCCGATCATTTATTTTATGCTTTCGAGAGTCAATTTAGAGGAGGGAGCAAAATGATCACAATCGATTTATTTGCTGGTTGTGGTGGTTTATCTTTAGGTTTCCAGAAAGCGGGGTTTACTATTGTGGCCGCATTTGATAATTGGATACCTGCTATAGATGTCTATAGAAATAACTTTAGTCATCCGATATTTAATGTCGATTTATCTAGAGAATCTAATCAAGAAATATTGGCTCAATATAATCCTGAGATTATTGTCGGCAGCCCTCCTTGTCAAGACTTTTCCAGTGCCGGTAAGAGAAACGAGGGTTTAGGACGAGCGAATCTAACGCTCACATTCGCTGAAATTGTCACTAGAGTAAGTCCCCAATGGTTCGTTATGGAAAATGTGGATAGAATTGAGAAAAGTAAAATACTCACTCAGGCAAAACAAATTTTTAAAAGTCATGGTTATGGTTTAACTGGAAAAGTTATTAATTCTTGTTACTGCGGAGTTCCTCAAACTAGAAAAAGATATTTTCTGATCGGTAAAATGAACGAAGAAGATGATTTTTTAATCGATGAAATTAATGAAAATCTATCAAGTCAACCTCTGACTGTATTTGACTATATGGGCAAAGAATTAGATATAGAATACTATTATAGACATCCTAGAAGCTATCAAAGAAGGGCGATATTCAGTATTTATGAACCTAGCCCTACTATTCGAGGAGTAAATCGACCAGTTCCCAAAACCTATCGACAACATCCCGGTGATGCTTGTCATCTCAAGGAAAAATTAAGACCGCTAACAACGAGGGAGCGAAGCTATATTCAAACTTTTCCTAAAGACTTTATTTTTACAGGAACAAAATCTAATCTAGAACAAATGATTGGCAATGCGGTTCCTGTTAATTTGGCTAGATATGTAGGCCAATGTATTCTTAACTATGAATTGAAAAAGGGGAACAAGACAACCTATCGACAACTACAGCTATTTTCTTGATTTACTGGCAAAAACAAATCTCCAAAAAACTCTAATTCTTATGAAAGCAGCCCCTAGAAAATACCGATTTTTTTGGTATATTTTCTTAAATTTCTGTCTGACAATTCTTTTCTCCTCCATCGTTCAAGCTTCTACGGGAAGCACTATCGATAGGGGGCAAGCCTTCGCATTAACCCTTTTAGGATTAGTCGCCTTTGCTTTATTTATCTATCTGTTCCTTGTCATCTTTATACCGGAGAGGTTTTAATTATGAGTTTTGCACGCGAGGCCGGTAGAGCCATCCGTTCTACCCTAGTTCTCTGGGTGATCACTGCGCTGATCTATCCTTTCTCGATGATCGCCATCGGTCAAATTCTTTTTCCCTGGCAAGCGAACGGGAGTTTGATCACCAATAATCAAGGTCAAGTGGTGGGTTCGGCTCTAATTGGGCAACCTTTCACCAGCGATCGCTATTTCAATAGTCGTCCAAGTACCACCGCCTACAGTACGGCCGATCCGAAAAACGATCCTAACAAAGTCCTGCAAACCGGAATTTCGGGGGCGAGTAACCTAGCTCCCAGTAACCCCGTATTGATCGATCGAATTAAAGGAAAACCCGATTCCGACCCGAAAAAAGCAATCGAGGGGGAGATTCCCCGATTAGAGAAGACGGGAATTAAACCCACCGCAGCTCTGGTGTACACCTCCGGATCGAGTCTCGATCCCCACATCACCCCGGAAGCCGCCAGAGCGCAGATCGAGCGGGTGGCGAGGGTGCGGGGATTACCGACGAATCAAGTGGAGATCCTCGTTACCAAAAACACCGATGATCGCTTTCTCGGCATCTTCGGCGAACCGGGGGTTAACCTGCTGAAACTGAATTTGGCTCTAGATGCGATCGCAAATTCCCGATAGGGTTTCTGATGCTAAATCCTATTTAGGGTTTGCTGAATAAATCTAAAAACCTTGTTGGATAAGGCTTTTAGACTTTTTTTCCCTGAAAAAGTGCCTACCATTGGAGTGATTGGGGGGAAAATTTAGGGATTTTTTCCCTGAAAATTAGGTAATTGACCAC
>NZ_JAPZSZ010000156.1:0-2005 GCF_027532095.1 Microcystis sp. LE19-195.1E | reverse complement strand
CTATCGGTGAAACCGTAGATTTTTTATCCGAATGCTTCGCCCCTACAGGACGCGGGCCGATGAAGACGCAAGGTTTTGAAGCACGATTCTCTCAAAATCTTGCACCTGTTTCGCGAGAAAAGCCACAAAACCCTTACCTTGCCTACATTTCACCTTTATTCAGCAAGCCCTAAATAGGGTATGATGGACGTTGGATAGATTTTCTCCTATTGCCGTGAGCGAAAGCGTCTATATTGAAACCAGTATCTTAGGCTACCTAACTGCTCGACCCAGCAGAGATATTATTGTGGCGGCTAATATTGAGATAACGAGGGAATGGTGGGAATTTCGTCGAAACGACTTTATTCTGTACACTTCCGAGGCTGTCCTAGAGGAAGTAACTAAAGGAGATACAGCGATCGCCTCCGAAAGGCTGGATATTTTGCGTGATTTTCCCTTGTTAGCATTGAACGAAGCTGCACAAGGTTTGGCTAAACAATTCTTAACCCGCAGTAATCTGCCTCCAAAAGCGAAAGTTGACGCGATCCACATTGCCGCCGCAACTGTCCACGGTATGGATTATCTGTTAACGTGGAACTGTAAGCATATTGCTAATGCTCAAATTCAGAGAAAATTGGCAGAGATCAGCATTGATTTTGGATACGAGTTACCGATTCTTTGTACACGCAACCAACTGTTAGGAGGTTGATTATGTTTCATGATGAGATCGTCGAAGAGATCCACCGAATCCGTGAAGAGTATGCCAAGTCCTTCAACTATGACTTGGATGCAATCTTTGCAGATCTACGCAAGAAGCAAGCGGAAAGTGGCAGAGAAGTTGTCACCTTGTCGCGAAAACCGGGTCTAGCAAAACGTTGGAGCGGACGACCGAAAGATATTGGTGATGATACAATGGATACCAGTCGCCGCTCAAGTTAGAATGGGATGACGAAGTAAAAGCTTTTTCGGCAAATTGTCCCCAATTAAATTATCAACTTTAGAGCATTGCTGGCCTCAGATATCTTAGGGTGCGTCCCAGGCAGCTTTTGCCTTTTTGAAAGCAGTTTAATCTAATACTAAATCCGTTGAGTATAGGCTACATATCAGGAGAGGCAACAGACAACAGGCAACAGGCAACAGGCAACAGACAACAGGCAAAACGGAGAATAAATAATCAGTTTTTAATAAGCGGATTTAGTATCATCCCCTAAACTGCCTGATTCTGCTCAATGAGTAAATCAATCTCATCTTCATGAGCCGCCGCATATACCCAAGCATTGGCTAAATCCGTAGCCTTAATAGTCGGATAACTTGTTAATAAATCAGCATCACTATAACCAAGACGACGAGCTTCTACTAACACCCAAACTGGAATTCTTGTATTGGCAATGCAGGCTTGTCCACCACAAACTTTAGGCGTTTTCTCAATTCCCTGCCAATTACCACCAAGACTTTGAGCGAGTAACTGGATTACCTGCACTTTTTCCCTAGGTTTGAGGGCAAGAAGTTGCTCTTCTAACTCTTTGATGATCACAGGCTTAAATCCCCATAAAGTTTTGGCCAATTATCCTCAATCATTTTACCAGAAAATTTGGGTTGAAAAACTCCCACTTTTAGTAGAGTCTAGGGTGCGTGTTTGCGGCTATCAATTCGGTCAAAAAACTCAAATTAACAATCCGCCGTAACGCACCACCTTTATCATTCGGGTTGCGTGTGTCTCCCCAGGAGTTTAACCCTCTGTTCTTTTGCTCTTTTGCCCTTTGTCTCCCGCCTAGCGACGGGTCGATTTTTTTGAGAAAATTGAGGTAATGTTAATTTTTAACTACTTAGGGCTGGCTGAATAAATCTAATACTAAATCCAGTTATTAAAGACTGATTATTTATCCCCCCTTTTGCCTTTTGCATGAGTGCCTTTTGCCTGTCTTGATATGTAGCCTATACTCAACGGATTTAGTATAAAAACCTTGTTGGATAACACTTTTAGACCTTTGGGAAATCAAAAAGTACCGGATATGGGAGTGATCGG